>JAFDME010000283.1 GCA_019306075.1 Deltaproteobacteria bacterium
CAACAGCAGCAGCGTTCTTTTGCCATGATTTTGCTCCTGCCGCTGTTGGCTCTTTACTGGCTTGGCATATATGACATAGTCAGTTTCAGCAAACTTGGTTCGGATCTGTTTTTTGTATTGTATTTTGGTCTTTTGGTTTACTCCTATCTTCGGCAGATTATACGTTCTTCCAGAGTGACAGCAAATCTGCTCCATGCCACCTTTTGCCTCTACCTCATCATCGGACTATTCTGGGGCTCGCTCTATACACTGCTGGATGAGCTGATGCCAGGTGCCTATAGTGGTATCCTGCTGGACAATGTGCCGGCCAGGTCAATCCATGCTTTTAACTATTTCAGCATGGTTACCCTGACGACCCTTGGATATGGCGATATTACTCCTCAGACTGCGGGGGCGGCAGCTCTCTGTCAAATGGAGGCCATTGTCGGGCAGTTCTTTACTGCTGTTCTTGTGGCTTGGCTGGTTGGGATGTATATATCAGATAGACAGAATAAAGGAGAAGGTAGATAGGCTGTAGGAAGTTAGGCTGTTAGGACTGCTTCTTCAATCATGCGTGCGACGAAGGCGGAGGTAACCATTCCGCCGCTGCCGGAATCAAACACGCCGACGGCGCCATTCGCGGCGACCGGGTGCGCGTCGATCGTTTCCATTGTGAATGAATCGTTTTTAGCATTTGAATTTTTCTCGTTTGTCATTTTGCTTTCCTTCCTTTTATCTTTTAAACTGGGTTAATACCTTGCAGTTTACTGCGTGACCCAATAAAAGGTTGCATAGATTTGTTCTTTTCACAATCAAGGCCCCTTGATAAGAGGAGTTTCATATATTTTATTTCGATTCAGACACCCGTAAACCTATTAAAATACAGATTGTTTGCCAGTCAAACTTTCTATCTCGACTTTGATTACTGTCGTTGCCTTTAACCTGTTCTCAGTAAGCTGAAATGGAGACTCAGAGTACTGCCCGATAATTATACTAATTGCATTCTGTTTTTCTTCTGAACCTTCAATGAAAACTGCGTTGCCGAAACCTATAACGCTTCGATATTTCATACTCCAGTCACATGCATTCTCCGACTCCTGAAATGAAAAGAGTATCTTGGACAAGCAGCTTAAACAAGGTATACAATTTTCAAAGAAAAATTACTTCGCAGTTCTTTTGAACTGTACAGTTCATCACATTAGGGTACCCGTTATTTTGATCTTATGAAAAAAAACCCCGAATTATTAGCGCCTGGTGGTGATATTGACTCAATCAAAGCAGCGATCGCTGCAGGTGCCGATGCCGTGTATTGTGGGCTGAACAGGTTTAACGCACGAAATCGTGCTGAGAATCTCTCGATTGATGACCTGATCGGGGTTATACGCCTTGCCCATAGAAACGACTGCCAGGTTTTTCTCACATTAAATATTATTTTAATAGAGGCAGAAATATCAGCACTTGTTTCTTTACTCAACAAGATCGTCAACATTGGTCTTGACGGTGTGATTGTGCAAGATTTTGGCTTGCTTTGTCTGCTTAATGAAAACTTCAAAAGTCTCAAAATCCATGCTTCCACCCAACTGACAACTCATAATGAAGGTCAGGTAAAATTTTTAAGCCAACTCAGTGTCAACCGTGTGAATCTGTGCAGGGAACTCAATCTCAATGAAATAACTCAGCTCAGTTCATTTGCCCATGCACATGATATTTTAACTGAAGTATTTGTCCATGGTTCACATTGCCTTTGCTTCTCCGGAATTTGTTATATGAGTTCCGTGCAAAATGGCACCTCGGGCAATCGGGGCAGATGCGGCCAGCCGTGCAGAGAGCAGTACATCACGACTTCACAGGGAAAGACGTATCCATTAAACCTTAAAGATATTTCAACTTTTTTTGATCTGAGACAACTGGTAGAATCCGGGGTTGATTCCCTTAAAATTGAAGGAAGAATAAAGAAGTTTCATTATGTCTATGCTGTTGTGGATGCCTGGCGAAAACAGCTCAGGGATCTTTATGAACAAAATAGTTTAGGCCAGGATGACAACGTATTGCGCAGCATGTTTAACCGTGGGTTCACTAGCGGATTTCTCCAGGGAAATATTCATAAAGACATGTTTATTGATAATCCCCGGGATAATTCAGCTCGCAATCTAGCTGAAAAAAACGGGCACTATAATGATAAGGGAATAGAGCAGGCAAAAACAAAAATCTATAATGAAAGAAGCGTGATTATCCAGCAGGTAGAAAAAAAAATAGTACACTTAAACATAGAAAAAATACCCATCGAAATAAGCATTTCCGGAAAATCCGGCACCCCGCTTAAAGTATCAGTTAAAACAGCAGGACTCTCTTTTAATGTATTCTCAGACACTGTTCTTGTGAAAATATCTTCAGGGAGCAGTTCCAGTGGAAATTATCCAGCAAACAAAAAAAACACGAAAAATCATCTGGGATACGATGGATTGCAAAAAACTTTCAGGGTTGTGGACTCTTCTGGATATCACTTGAGCGATATTTTATTAGAGGATTTCGACAAAGATCTTTTTCTTCCTTTTAAAGAAATAAAAACCGTGCAACGGGCTGTTTTAGTCGCTTTAAATGATCTTGAAACGTTCACCCCTCCAATCGCTGTCCCCAGAGGAGTAAGGCATAGAGATAAAAAAATAAAGCCCTCGCTCTCTGTATTGATTGCATCCAGGAAAGATGTATATCTTTGTGATGGAACCGGTGCGGACTGTTATTTCCTGCTTCCAGATTGCCTCCAGGAAAATTTTTCTGAGTATAGAAGTTTTTTCCTGAATAATCCGCACATAACACCTGTATTCCCATCCATTTTAATTGGAGAGCATTTTCATGCTGCAGTGGATTTACTTCAGCAGATTCAACCGCAACAACTGGTCAGCAATAATACAGGTATAGCATATTATGCCTGGAAAATGAAAATACCCTGGATTGCAGGGCCATACCTTAATCTGGTTAACTCTTACGGGCTGAAATGCTTAAAAGAGTATTTTAACTGTTCGGGAGCGTTTATCTCAAATGAGCTTAGTCAAATGCAGATTAACGTACTGCAAAAACCGGAACATTTTAATCTCTTCTACAGTATTTATCACCCCTTGCTGCTTATGACCAGCAGGCAATGTCTCTTTCATCATGTTTCCGGCTGCGCAAAAGAGTGCCTGGATGAGCAATGTATTCCAGGGTGTAAAAAATCAACTACGATTCACAATTTGCGAAATGAGACCTTCTACCTGACAAAGGAGCTGAATATGTATAACTGTATATATAACGGTCTCAATTTCCTGAATACCGATATTGTTGCTGATATCCCTGATAAATTTACATCCTTTTTCATTGATTTAAGAGATATCAAAACAAACACTGCAGCAATAGAGACTAAATTGGAATTGATCAGCATGTTTTCAGAACTGCTTCATGGAACTGTCGGAGCAAAAGAAAAGATTAATGACGTGATCTCCCCTGTAACCAACTCCCAATATATGAAAGGAATATAATTCATCTGAGTGTGGAATCAGGAATCGAACCATAAGCAGTGAAACTAAGCCTAAAATTTCTACAACCATTAACTTTCTTTCTGCCTATACTTTTTCCTTTTACGATTTGCTATTTTAGATGCTTTAGACTGTTTTTTCTTTGACTTCTTGGTTTTTTTATCCTGTTTTAATTTGCTTTTCAGTAATTTGCTTGATGTGCCTCTAGATAATCTTTGGGGTTGTTTAAAACATGCCTACCACGACATACTATCATGGATATTGTCTATTTGTCTTTCTTCTATCTTAGCCCTAAGATTATCTAAGCATTTTTCCTTGCTACTCTTTAATATTTCAGTGAAATCTTCATGGCCGATATAGCCGGAGTGAATTAACCCTTCATCATATGCTTTTTCAATTGTCTCCATCAATTCTTCTGGATAAATATCGTATATACAAGTAACCTGATCAGCGACAATTATAATTACCGCCTG
>JAFDME010000284.1 GCA_019306075.1 Deltaproteobacteria bacterium
TACAGCTTTTACGGAGTAAGGCACTAAAGTCGAGCAGATGCGGCCGCATCTGCTCAGTCATTCAGCCAGTTTTGAGTATAATTCTCTTATCTTTCCGCTTTTTCGGGTTGGCTTTATAGAGAATGATGGTTTTTCCTATAAGCTGTACGAGAGAGCTGGCAGTTTTTCCGGGGAGCTGTTCCGCGGCCGCTGTTTTGTTTACAGCACTGTTGCTGCCGATTTTCACTTTGATCAGTTCATGGTGCAGAAGTTCTGTTTCAATAGTTGTAAACACATTTTCGGTCAAACCTTCCTTGCCAATTTTCACAACCGGAGAAAGAGGGTGGGCCAGTCCTTTTAAATATTTTTTCTCTTTTATTGTAAGCTCACTGACGGCTTGTTCTTTTTTGTCCGACATTAATTACCATCCTTAGGTCTACCGTTAAGTAGTATGATTTTACTGAGATAACTCAACCAACAAGGTTTTTGAAAATTTCATATCCTCCAACCCATGTGCCGATTGCAGAGCCTAAACCGGTCAGGATAAAAACCAGGAAAACCCTGAGCAGTTTATTTTTCCACCAGCCCCTGACTGTGGCAATATCATCACCGGCTGATTCAAATTCTTTTACCACAGGAGGGCGGGTCATCACCTGGATAAAGGCTGTTACATAGCCTGCCCCGATAACCGGAGTCAGGCTGGTAAGAGGTGCGGAGGCAAAGGCACCGATTGTTGTAAGCGGATGTGCGAGGGCAAGCAGTGCACCAATGGCTGCCGGGATACCGTTTGCCAGTATCCAGAAGAGGACATTTGCTCCGGCAATGGCAGCACCTTTCTGTATCCCTATGACCACCAGTGAACTGATGATAAGAAGGGGGATGGTCCAGCCCAATATTTTGAAACCCTTTGAAACAGGGGGGATTGTGGATATTTCACTGATCCGGTTCTGGTTTTCTTCGTTGAATTTTTTTTTCATTCCCTCAACATGGCCGGCTCCGACAACCGCAACGATCCGTTTGCCCGGGGACGTTTTGATCTTTTCCACAAGAAAAATATCCCTCTCATCGATGAGAACTCTCTTCAGGCCGGGCAGGGTATCTCCCATTTCCTCCATAAGGGTAGAGAGAACGTCTTTCTGCTTAAGTTCAGTCAGTTTTTCCTCTGTAATCTCTTCTTTATCAAAGAGGCTCAGTAAAAGAGAGGAGAGCAGATACCCTTTTCGGAGAAAGGAGGTTGATTTCCAGGCCCGGCGGAGGGTGATGCGTACATCCCTGTCACATAAGGAGATCGGAATGTGGTACTGGTTTGCAATTTCTGCAGCTGCAAGGAGTTCGGCTCCTGGTTTAACACCCATTGCCCCCCCAAGGCGTTTCTGGTACGATGCCATGAGGAGACTGACAAGAAGGGTTGAAAGCTGCTTGTTTTTTATTATTCTTTTTAGATCAAGAGCCTGCCATTTCTTTTTTTGTGAAAGAGCCTGATACCGTTGATCATCAAGTTCCAGGCAGACACAATCAGGTTGCTCCTGTTCTATGACAGTTTTAACAAGATCTACAGATTCCTGGGAAATATGGGCTGTGCCCACGAGGATAATGGTCCTGTCGTTATCTTGTAATACATGGACATCATTACTGTATTCGTTGGCAGGGAAGGGTAAGTCCGTCATGTTTTGTTTAGCCACCTGGCCTGAGAAGTCGAAAAAATTTTAGTTGCGCTGGAAAAGTGCCTTGAAGGTCTCTCTGCGTTCGCCCTCTGGTGCCAATATCAACTAGGAGCTTGTCCGAGAATGCATTTTGCCCAAACTCTTCGTTATTTTCAAAAAAATACTGCTCGCAATATCACGTATATGGCTGTGCTTATTTTTTGGGAAAACCTCGATTTTGAACAAAATACGTATTCTCGGACAAGCTCCTAGACGAGTTAATAGCACTTTATACTCCTTTCGGAGTTTGCGTCTTCCTGTTTTGTATTACAGTCTCTATAGAGCAGGGCACCAAATATCCTGTAGAATAGGCATCATTATAGTCATTGTCATCTTAAAAGTATTTGATAATAGTGAGCCGGAGGGCGCCCGGGGGAGAAAAAAGAGTGTTGACAAATATCAAACTTGTAGCAACGAATAAGATGAAGACTTTTTACGATGCCATCAAACTTGATTGAGTTTAAGTTTCAGTTTGTTGCCGGGATGGATCAGATTGGATTTCAGATTATTCCATTTTTTGATTGCAGCGGTAGACGTTCTGAATTTCCTTGAGATTGTCCAGAGAGAATCGCCATTCTGCACCCGATACCATTTATACGGAGTCGGTGTGGACTGTATGTGGATTTTTATTTTGTCAGCGCTCAGTGACGGGATTCTGTCGTTTTTTATCTTTTTTCGGTAACCAGTACCCCCGGCAATGGTGTTTTTGCTTTTCCCGGTATTGTTTACTTTTCGATTTACGTAGAGTGAGAGTTGCCGACCTGCACGGATTTTATGGACACTTGTCAGTCCGTTCCATTGAACAATCATGCTCACAGGAACGTTGTACCTGTGGGCAATCTGGGAGACAGATTCACCGGGTTTGATGCGATGGAGTATCAGATTTTTCCTGAATATATCTTTTGCCCTGGCGGAACCTTCGGGTAATAATTGATAGGTTACAGTGGAATAGGGAATCCTCAGATTATGTCCAACGACCAATCGGCTGCTGTGCAGGTTATTGACCTTAAGAAGGGTTGTTCTGTTTACCCTGTATTTTTTACAGATCTTTGAAAGGGTATCTCCATTTTTAATCTTGTGGGATTTGAAGTCGGTATTCACTACAGAGTGGAGACGTGACAGGTTTTTCTTTGCCAGCGGCGCAGAAGAGTGGGGGATATTGACAGTGTAGGAGGCTCTGTTGAGTGGGGTTATGTTTTTTCGCAGTTCTCTGTTTAACTGTTTGATTGTTTTTGTGCTGCTGTTGCTGATCATGGCCACGGCAGCAAGGTTCATCCCGGGCCAGACATTCAGCGTATCGTACTGTAAAGGCGCTTTATAGGGGATATCATAAAACCCATATTTTTCAGGTTCTTTGGCGATAAGAATGGCGGCAATTAATTTTGGCACATATCTCTTCGTTTCCATTTTCAGATAGTTATGACTGGCCAGATCCCAGAAATTGTCGGTCTTATAGCGTCTCAATCCGGCACGAATTTTTCCAGGTCCGCCATTGTATGCGGCCACAGCAAGGTGCCAGTCACCAAACTCCCGGTACAGGTCGGAAAGATAACTGGCGGCTGCTTCCGATGATTTTTCGGCATCCCGTCGTTCGTCAACATATTTATCAATTTTTAAATTGTACGCCCTGCCGGTAGGCTTCATAAACTGCCATAGACCTACAGCCCGTGATTTTGAATATGCGAGGGGGTAGAATGCGCTTTCAATCATCGAAAGGTAGACCAGATCCAGCGGCAGGCCGGCCTTTTCTAACTCTGCTTCCATGAGAGATTTGTATCTGGTCGACCGTGCCAGCCACTGTTTGAACTGCCTTCTCTGTTTTGACTGGAAAAGGTCGAGATACATACCGACCTGTTTGTTCATAACAACAGGAAAATCAAAATGTTTATTCTCTTTGGGCGAAACAGAGACAGGTGTTGTTACAAGGTTCCACAGGCCGGTCTTGCCAAGAGCGATAAGCTCCTCGTCTAGGCACATCCCGGAAACTGTTTCTACAGGGTGCAGATCCGGATCTGCACCGTCGTTTGTTTCGATTGAACTCTGCTCCGGAGCTTTCTGAAATACCTGCAGGGCCGCTTTGTCAGCACAACTGCTCAGCATCAGACCTGTACAGAGAAAAAGGACAACATTGATAAGTAATTTAGTATTGTTATTCATATCAGTGATATTCTACCCTAAGCTGTCTGGAAAGACCAGAGGGGAAGGCAGGTTTCCCCGTAAAAGCCTGTTGAGATATCTCATATAACCTTGTACATTCATGT
>JAFDME010000285.1 GCA_019306075.1 Deltaproteobacteria bacterium
GGCGGAGTAAAGATTGACCAGCGGCAGGAAAACCATCCGAAAATCTGTGTCAACAGCCCCTCCGTGCCGTAGATATTCACCCAAACCGACAATACCGGAAACGATATAACCGACAAAATGAAAAATTAGAAAATCAGGGTTAAGTTCTCCCAGGGAAACATAGTAGGAAAGGACAAAAATAGTGGTGCCAAGAGTAACTAATAAAACTATTTTCCTTATATTAAGTCGCGACTCCGATACTATAAATTTTGCAAAGAGAGAGACAAGAGCTGTCAGGAAAATTGCTCCTTTGACATTATAGAGAAGGAGAAACAGGAAGGTAAGAGCAACTATCATCACCGGCTGAATTTTTCTTGAATCTTTTGACGCAAAGAGAAAGGCAGCATTATATTTCATAATATTCAGGCAATGTGCAGCAATTCCATGACTGGCAAAATCGGCACTGAAGGCATCGCTTCGAACAGTACCGTATCTGAGAAAAGAATGGGCCGCGCTGACAAATAGAATCAGAATGCATATCCAGCTGAAACCCTGCACTGTCTTATTAAAAAAATAGCGGCTGGACATGCCGGAGAATGGAGCTGTTAATTTTGTGTCAACAACAGCAAATATAAGAGTTGCACCCGGCAGCCAGAAAAGGAAAATTCCGGCGCACCATATCAGAAGAGTATATTGAGTCACCGGCAGAAAGCCGATATGGGGGCTGATATAAACAGCAAAAACCATGACAACAGCAAAAGGCGCACCCAGAAATACAATAGGAGTATAAATAGTGCCTGTTTTGCAGAAATCAATAAAAGCAAATAAGGCAAGTTCTGCTATAAATAATATGGTTATTAATTCTACCATTAGAAACGCTCAGGAGTCATAACCAGGGTACTTTCACAGGAATTCATCACAGCACATCAGCAAAATGCGGCCGTAATTTTTTGAATGTAAAAACACCGAGACCAACCAGAGACAGGGTACAGATCCAGAAATAGATGGTCATGGGCATATCCTGCCAGAACCATTTATGGTAGATCATACTGTTTCTGTAGCCTTCTATTATATAGACCACAGGGTTTAATCTGATGATCCAGCCATATTGCGCCGGCACCCTCTCTATACCCCAGAAAATAGGAGTCAGCCAGAAACCAAACTGGATGATAATTGAAATGAACTGTCCCATATCCCTGAAAAAGACAACTACGGAAGAAGTGATCCAGGATAAGCCCAGCAGCAGAACAGATGTCGCGAAAACATAGTAGAAAACCTGCAGCCAGTAAATCTGCGGCGGGTAGCCATAATAAATAAACATGGCAAACATAAAGAATATAAAAAACAGATGGATGACCAGGGCTGACATCAGTGAAACAATGGGCAGGAGATTCACTCTGAAAACGACTTTTTTAACCAGGAAACTGTTTGAAAGTATACTGTTGGTTCCATTGGAAAGCGATTCTGCAATAAAAAACCAGGGAAACATACCGGCCACAAGCCACAGGATAAAGGGGAAATTTTGAACGGGTTTAGATTTAAAACCGACCTGAAAAACAAACCAGAAGATCAGTATTGTGGCGGTTGGCTGAATAAAGGCCCAGGCTATACCAAGGAAATTACCGGTGTAGCGCTGCTTGAGGCCACTTTTGGTAAGTGACCATAAAAGGGTCCTGTTGCGAAATATGGCTTTCAAAAATTCTAACAATGAATTAACTCCATAGGGGTACGCGCGAAATTTATCAAGCCAATATATCACAACTCATTGATTAAGCAACTCTATCCCTATAAGGCCACCTTGCAAAAATGATGGATTCACAAGGTGGCTTCAGTTTTACAGGAAAGTGTGTTACGGTGCGCCTGACAGCGGATTCTGCTGTATTATCGGCTCTTTTTATCAAGCTCGAATCTTGAAGATCCAGCTTAAAAAACCTTTTTACAAAAAAAAAGTATAAAAATGGATAACCAGTCCAACCATCAACCCGGCGATAATTCTTACACTTCTTATCAGAACACGAACCACATCGATCTCGCCCGGCTTCTGGTGATTATAAAAGAAAGCTGGAAACAGTGTCTCTTTGTGATTTTCGCCTGTACTTTATTATCTTTGCTTCTGGCAGTGTATCTGCCGAAAACATATGAGGTGGAATCGATTCTTTTGCCGCCTGAAAAGAGTAATATCGACCAGCTCATTATCCCCATAGTTGAAGGTCAATCAAGGGAGGATGAATTAACCAGGAAAGATCTTTATTCCCATTTCCTGAGCAATCTGCAGAGCAACAGACTTCAGAATCAGTTCCTGGCCGAAAATAGTTTATCTTCAAGGCTGACAGATCTCTACAATAAAAGTAAAAATAACGACAGCGATTTTCATGCAGATTTCAAGGACGGACTGACTGTTGAATATATTAAAAACCTCAGTGAAGAAGACTATAACCCCATAACTGTTACACTTTCCGGGGCTGAGCCGGACCATCTTGCCGATTTATTAAATGAGTATATAACCTTTGTTGATGGAGAAACCGTCAAATCAGCTGTTGGCTCTATACAATCCAGGGTAATGGTTTCAAAAAAGTCGATTGAAGATAAAATTTCCTCTTTAAGAGCTGTTGCAGAAGATAATCGCAGGAACACACTGGATAAAATTAAAGAGAATCTCGCCATAGCTGAAAAATTAAATATCCTGGAACCGATTACCTTCCCGGCAACACCGGATATGCAGAGCAGTGACAGGAAAACGGATATAATTGAAGACACAGCCCAGCGGCCTGATTACCTGAAAGGCGTCAATGCATTAAAGGCTGAGATGGAGATGGTCGTAAAGAGGAAAAATAATGACCCCTATATTGCCGGATTACTGAAATTGCGGCAGGATGAGAAATATCTCAATCATCTTTTAAATCTGAAATTTGATAAAATACACGCTGCAAATGTTGATAAGGTTGCCAGCCGCCCTCTGGAGCCGGTAAGGCCCATGAAAATTCTTTATGTGTTGATCGGTTTCTTTTTCGGGCTCCTTATATCTATTTTCATTGTTCTCATTAAAAATATTATTTACAGGCTGCGCTAGTCTGTGCAGGTTATGCGGCGGCTGCAACTAACCTGCAAAGCTCATCGGCGATGGTGTTGATTTCCTCCAGATCCCTTCCCTCAACCATGACCCGTATAACCGGTTCGGTGCCGGAAGGACGCACCAGAATGCGGCCGTTTTTCCCCAGTTTTTTTTCAAATTTTTCCACACTATTAAGAAAGTTCGGAATAGTCTCAACCGGAACCCTGCTTGACATCCGTACGTTCTTTAGCACCTGGGGGAAACTCTCCATGATGGTTGCAAGTTCGGAGAGTGGTTTTTTTCTCTTTTTCATGATAGCAAGAAGCTGCAGCCCGGCGAGGATGCCGTCACCGGTGGTAATATGGTCGAGAAAAACAAGGTGGCCCGACTGCTCACCGCCAAATGAATACCCCTTTTTGCGCATACACTCGACGACGTAACGGTCCCCTACTCCCGTGCGCACCATTTTGCCGCCCATTTCCTCCATGGCAGCTTCAAGCCCCATATTGGACATCACCGTCGCAACAAGAGTCTTTTTTTTCAGTTTTCGCTGCTTTAGCAGTTCCTCCGCGCAGATAGCCATAATATGATCGCCATCAACAATCTTGCCATTCTCATCACAGACAATGAGCCTGTCCCCGTCACCGTCCAGTGCAAGTCCGATATCCGCACCAAGAACCTTCACCTTCTCGGCCATCAGTTCCGGATGAAGCGCACCGCAGCCATCATTTATATTTTTGCCGTCAGGTTCAACGCCAAGTGTCGTGACTTTTGCACCCAACTCTTCAAAAACATGAGGGGCAACACCGTAGGTAGCGCCATGAGCACAATCGAGCACGATATGAAAATCGTCCAGAGTGTATTTTTTCGGAAAGGCATTCTTTAAAAAAACAATATATCTCCCCTTGG
>JAFDME010000039.1 GCA_019306075.1 Deltaproteobacteria bacterium
CCGGGATGGACGAACCTATGGTGTACCAGTTGTTCCGCCAGGGGCATTGCTGGGTAGCTAAGTTCGGCAGGGATAACCGCTGAAAGCATCTAAGCGGGAAGCCCACTCCAAGATAAGATATCCCATGGCTTTAAGCCATCTGAAGGCTCGTCGTAGACTACGACGTTGATAGGTCGGGTGTGGAAGCATGGTAACATGCGGAGCTAACCGATACTAATCAGCCGTGAGGCTTATCCATATTCAGGTGACAGGAATCAGGAGACAGGTGACAACTCATCTTCTCCTGGTACCTGATACCTTTTGATTGAACAACTACTGGCTGCACTACTATTCGATTATCTTTTTATATACGACACAGGATCGGTAACAAAACAGGTTTATCCTGTCCCCTGTTGCCTGTCTCCTGACACCAGATTTGCGGCGGTCATAGCGAAGAGGATCCACCCGTTCCCATTCCGAACACGGAAGTTAAGCTCTTTTGCGCCGATGGTACTGCATGGGCGACTGTGTGGGAGAGTAGGTCACCGCCGCTTTTTTTATATAAAAACCCCCTCCGGGATATTTTCCCGGAGGGGGTTTTGTCGTTTGTAATTTCTATAATGGTGGCAATATGAGTCCTTCTGCATTGATTTCCGGAAACCATCAGACAGCCAGAGCTCAGGTCAATGAGATTGACGAACTGGCCCAGAAACTCCTGAATTTAGAACAGCAACTTAACTCCAATATCCCGACAACTCTCTGGATTAGTGATCTCCATGGAGAAGGTGACCGGTTCAAATCAATTTTAAGAGGCCGATTCGGCATGCTTTTCCAGACATGCAAGGAGGCTCTTCCCAATACATTCAGCCTGGAAAAAATTCAATATCTAACTAAAATTATCAGAAGAAAGCTCTATTTCCACGACGAGATGATTCGAATGGACATGCAGGATGTTATTCTCTGTCTGGTAGAAATCTTAAAATATAAAACCACCAATATCAGTAATTCGGCAAACGACATATTCCTTCCCGAATTCCGCGATACGATTAATCGCCTGGTATCAGGTCTTCCGGTGCCTGATCCTATCTTTGAAGAACCCATAATTGCCAACCGGCTGATCTCTCACTTATCTCACACCATCCGCCAGGTTCTTCTTGATCGAATTCAAGTCCTTGGAGATGTATTCGATCGAGGGCCACAGCCTGACAAAATCCTCCGTATTCTTTCCTCAAATGCATACCGGCATATGGTTGACTATGTCTTTGGCAATCATGACATACTCTGGATGGGGGCGGCGGCAGGCAATCCGTCTCTCATCGCTGAAGCACTGAGGATAACCAGCAGATATGATCATTTTGACTTTCTTAATCGGCTTCGATTTGATTTTTCTCTCTTAGCAGATTTTGCCGAACGTATCTATCCTGTTGATCTTGCAACCGGGAATTTTAAAGCTAAGACGAACAGAGGCCGCTCCATGGAAAAGGCCCTGGCAATTATCCAGTTCAAACTTGAAGAAAAAACTATCCGTCAATTTCCTCAATATGAGATGAATTCAAGACTATGGCTTGACCGCCTCGCCGTAATGCTTGACAGCAAAAACACCGCTGAACTCAATGATACTCACTTCCCCACCATCGACCTCAACAATCCTGGAGAGCTCAACCACGAAGAACAACTGATTATTGATGACCTGATCATCCAGTTTACCGGGAATAAAAGGCTGAAAAGGCTTTTGCATTTTTTATTCACAACTGGAAAAACCTTCCATATTCAAAATAATTTTCTCAATATTCACGCCCTTGTCCCCTCTACTGCTGACGGTCAATTTGAAGAATTCCTCGGCCGCAAGGGTAAGGATCTTTTGACTTTTATCCAGACCACAATTGAGCGTGTCGGTCAAAACTACCTGGCAGGAAAAAAACAGGCCGCAGAAGATCAGGCACTTTTCTTCTATCTCTGGTGTGGGCCCAAATCTCCGTTTTTCGGCAAACATGCAATGAAAACCTTCGAGAGATATTTCCTGACAGACAAGGCAACACACACCGAGCGAAGTCTTTTCTGGAAGGATAATATGCAGACGGATGCATTTAAAAATCTGATGCTGAGCGAATTTGGGGTTCAGCGGGTTATTTTTGGCCATACTCCCGTTAATTACAAAGAAGGGGTACCTATGTCCAGTCAGGATGGCGTTGCTATTAATGTTGACGGGGGTTTTGCCGCCGCTTACTACAACAGAGGTCATTCCCTCGTTCACACCCCTCATCAGCTTTATGGAATTATTTTACCGACACCCGACGAAATAAAAGAAGCTGAAAAAAAACTTGAATCGGCCCCCCTTGACATTGAACTAATTGATGAGTTCCGACAACCCATGAAAATTCGCGACACTATTGTCGGTAAAAAACTGGAACAGGAACGAAATAATATCATGGATCAATTACGCGATTGTGCAAGACGGGATACTTTTCATTCATACCATAGATAGTGTTTGTCCAGAAATGAGATTTTTTCCTCTAAATCGTGGGACAGGACAGGTAAGCGAGCATTCAAGACTTCGCAGAAAGACCATTTATAGACAGGCCCTGGATTAGGGTACCTTGCAAAATATTTACCGGACAACCGGTGATCGCTTACAGTTGATGAACCAGCTGATAAGTGGAAACTACGCATGGAAGGGTTGACATGGATATTAACTATGGCATGGAAATAGTTCGTGCTACTGAAATTGCAGCACTCACAGCAGGACGTTTACAGGGGCTTGGGGATCACAACGACATACTGAACAAAACAAGACAGGCTATCGCCAAGACCCTGAGCAGACTCCACATTGAGGGCACTTTAATTAATGATCGATTCAATGATCGGCCGAGCACCTTCCAATTACCCCCAGTCATTGGTCAGGGTGGGGTAAAGACAGACATAATGGCAGTTGCTCTTGAAGCTCACCATAGTGCTGCAGATGGGAAAAGTAATGCGACATCTTACGCTGTTATTGCAAAAGAAGGGTCCATTCAGTCTATACCTAACCTGAGCATGTATAAAATTGTGGTTGGTCCCAGGGTGGGACAGGTCATCGACATAAATCAGCCTCCCATAGTAAATGTCAAGCGGGTGGCCAGAACACTGAGAAAATATACAGAAAACGTTACTGTCTGCATACTTAACCAGACACGCCACCAAAAATTAATCAATGAGGTTCGTCAGTGTGGAGCTAGAATCAAACTGATAGAGGAAGGTGAGATATCAGGCTGCCTGGCTGCTATCACGGGAGAGAAGGCTGATATATATATAGGTTATGGTTATGCCCCTGAGGGTGCACTTGTCGCAGCGGCGATCAGCTGTCTGGGTGGTTACTTTGAAGGAAAAATTATCTATGAAAATGACAGGGATAAAATGGAGGCAGCTGAACATGGCATAACAGATTTTGATAAGATTTATCGTCTTCAGGATCTGGTAAAAGGCAAAGAAGTTGCCATTGCAGCCACCGGGATCACCGATGGTGAGTTTCTTGAGGGGGTACGTTTCACTCCAAACGGAGCAATAACCACTTCATTTGTTGCCCGAGGTGAAACCCGTACCTACAGAAAATTAGAGACCCGTCACTTCTTTGACTATAAGCCGGTCTTCTAGAATTGTGACAAATGTAATTCTTCTCAATTGCCCCTTACGCTGGAGGATACTGTTTACGGCTATAAAATTTTTCAGTTTTCTTCAGTACCTTACTCCGTAAAAGCTGTAAAGAAAAACAGGTAAGCGAAGATTCCGAGAAAATGAAGAAAGGTGTTTAACCATAAAACTAGGTAGATACCTCCAAAGTACTTACTTGCAGCTTGTCTGCGTTAGACAAAGTGCAACCTACTTTTTATCGGCACTCTCAGCACCAGACATCATCCATACAATCTGCTCAAAAATCAGATGATCGATTCACTCATTCATCACAATTTCCTCTTCCGGTGGATGCCGATCTTTATAAAAAACTTCCTTAGCCTGACTGTTCAATGTGTCCGACAATTCTTTAAAACCGAGATATCCATTCCTCACCAGAATTTTTCCCAATCTCACCTCAACAAATTTTAGCTGCTGAGAAAAATTGATGAACAAAGATCAATAGAGTATGATGGGGAACGCAGGCTGACAGAATTATTTAAGGAAAGAAACCAATCTTCAAGAGTTGATTTACTCATCAGGAGAGTTACATGCAACATCGACTATTGCCCGTAATTATAGTGTTTTTTGCCTTCTTTATAGGTAGTTGTGCTCCAGGGACAAGAAAACAGATGCTCAAAGAGGGGCAACATCCGCTATCAGCTGAAGAATTGTTTTCACTTATAACAGATAACAGCCTTTACCTTGAATCAACAGATTTCAGTGGAACGGTCTTTTTCCAAAGCGACGGATACCTGGCAGGTCGTGATCGTCTCAACAACCGTGATTCCGGAAAATGGGATATTTCCTCAGAAAACCTGCTCTGCCTGAAATTTCGAATCTGGTACTATGGAGACACAAACTGCTATTCAGTATTTCCCGACCAGAAAGCCGATTCTTTTGTCTTTTTTACAGAGAATGGCGCCAGATACTATACTGCTGAATATATGACAGCAGACCCCCAGCATCTTGCAACACAGATAAAAAAATCAAAAAAGAAAAAATTCGTCAGAGAACAGTTAGCCGGAGAAGCTCACAACCCTGATTCTTCCGATTCAGCTACCAATTCAATCACTCCCTCCCCCTCCCCTTCAATTTCCAGGGAAGAAAAAACTCTCACCATGGTTCACCTTGCCCGCAACTGCCCTGACTGTAACCTGGCCGGAGTCGATCTGAAAAAAGCCCGCCTGGTAGAAGCAAACCTGGCTGGAGCTGACCTCTCAGGAGCTGACCTGAGTGGCGCCAACCTGCGCCGGGCCAATCTCACAGGTGCCAATCTATCCGGTGCAAAGTTAACGACAAGCAACCTGTCCGGTGCAATCCTGGTTAGGAGCAACCTCACAAACGCTGACCTTTCAGGCTGTAACCTGATTAAAGCAAATCTTACCGGTGCAACTACTGACGGCGCAATTTTCACAGGCGCCCATATGGAATCAATAGAGGGATACAAATAACATAATGAATACAGATTTCACTCATCTTCATGTCCACACCCAATACAGCCTGCTCGATGGCGCCATACGTATCGGCGATCTTCTGGACAAATGTAAAGAATTTAACATGGACAGCGTTGCCATAACTGACCATGGGGCAATGTTTGGCGCCCTGGAATTTTACACCAAGGCAAAAAAAGCCGGCATAAAACCAATAGTCGGATGTGAACTTTATATTGCCCCCACCGATATGCGGGAGAAAAAAAAGATTAACGGCAATATTGCCTACCACATCGTTCTCCTTGCCATGAATCACACCGGCTATCAGAACCTTATGAAAATGGCCAGTATCGCCCAGTTTGAAGGATTTTATTACCGTCCGCGAGTTGATATGGAGCTGCTCAGACAGAATAACGAAGGCATCATAGCCCTCACCGCATGTCTGCATGGTGAAGTCCCTTATCTCATCGGCAAAAAAGATATGAAAGGTGCCCGTAAAAAGGCGCAGGAACTGTTTGATATATTTGGAGACAGACTCTATTTCGAAATTCAGGAAAACGGTATCCCGGACCAGTCACCGGTCAACGAAGGGCTCATCCAGCTCAGCAGAGAAATGGGAGTAAAACTGGTTGCAACCAATGACTGTCATTACCTTAACCGGGAAGAGGCTCATGCTCATGAGCTTCTGCTCTGCATACAGACAGGTAAAACCATAAACGATCCAAAACGGTTCCGGTTTTCCACAGATGAGTTCTACTTCAAATCTGCTGAAACAATGAAGAAAAGCTTCAGCTATTGCCCGGAGGCCATTGCAAATACGAGAGAAATAGTTGACCGCTGCAACCTGGAAATTGAATTTGGCAACTATTATTTCCCCAATTTCCACGTACCGGAAGGTGAGAGCCTTGATTCTCTCTTTATCTCCGCCTGCCGGGAAGGGTTGAGTGCCAGGTTTGAAGATATGCGGGCTGTCGGCACATTCAGTCTCGAGATTGAAAAAACGTATTCCAGTCGGCTGCAGACAGAGATTGACGTTATACAAACCATGGGTTTTCCTGCTTACTTTCTTATTGTGGCGGATTTTATCAACTGGGCAAAAGATCATAATATTCCGGTGGGGCCGGGCCGGGGTTCGGGTGCCGGCAGTCTTGCTGCATTCTGCATGCGTATTACCAATATTGATCCGATTCCATACGGTTTGATCTTTGAGCGTTTCCTCAATATTGAACGTAAGTCGATGCCTGATTTTGACATCGATTTCTGCCAGGAAAGACGTAGTGAAGTTATAAATTACGTTAAAAGTAAATATGGCGGTGCTGCCCATGTGGCCCAGATTGTCACCTACGGATCAATGAAGGCGCGGGGGGTTATCCGCGACGTCGGCCGGGCACTGGACATACCCTTCAGCGACGTTGACAAGGTAGCCAAGCTGGTTCCTGATCAGCTCAATGTGACTATCAAAGACGCTTTATCTGAAGAACCCCAGTTGCAGATAATGATGGATGATGACCCGCAGATTGCAGAACTCATTTCGGTTTCAAAAACCCTGGAAGGCCTTGCCCGTCATACATCAACCCATGCTGCCGGGGTTGTAGTCTCTCCCGAACCGATGACTCACTACCTCCCTACCTGCCGTGGAAGTAAGGAGGAGACTCTCACCCAGTATGATATGAAACACACTGAGATGACCGGTCTGATCAAATTCGATTTTCTCGGTCTGAAAACCCTCACAGTTATTGACAAGGCACTCAAACATATCAAAAAAGATGTGGGGACTGATCTGGATATTGATTTTATTCCAATGGATGACATCAAAACCTATGATCTTCTCTGTCGAGGAGACGGTTTAGGTGTCTTCCAGTTAGAGAGTTCAGGAATGCGGAAGCTTCTTATTAAAATGCAGCCCACCCAGTTCAGTGATCTTATCGCCCTGGTAGCCCTGTATCGCCCCGGTCCCCTGGACTCTGGGATGGTTAATGACTTTGTTGAAACAAAACATGGCAGAGCCCCGGCACACTACCCTCTGCCGGATATAAAATCAGTCCTGGAGGAAACTTATGGCGTTATAGTTTACCAGGAACAGGTGATGAAAATCGCCAACATCCTTGCCAGTTATTCCCTTGGTGATGCAGACATACTGCGCCGGGCCATGGGAAAGAAAATTCCGGAAGTGATGCAGGAGGAAAAAGTCAAATTTATGGCAGGTGCCCTCAAAAACAATCACCCGGAGGATAAAGCGGAGTATATTTTTGATCTGATGGCCAAATTTGCTGGATATGGCTTTAATAAATCCCATTCGGCGGCCTATGCTCTCATAGCCTACCAGACTGCCTACCTGAAGGCACATTATGCCCCCCAGTTTATGACTGCGCTGCTCTCTTGTGACATGACCAACACCGATAAAGTTGTGCTCTACATCAATGAGTGCAGGGAGCACGGCATTGAGGTCTCTCCTCCGGATATTAATGAAAGCGTCACGGACTTCAGTGTTATAAATGACAGAATACGCTTTGGACTGGCCGGCATTAAAAATGTGGGTGAATCAGCCCTTGAATCGATAATTGAGGAACGGGAAAAAAACGGTAACTACACCTCACTCAGCGATTTCTGTAACAGAGTCGACTCCAGAAGAGTAAACTCCAGAGTCATAGAAAGTCTGATAAAATCAGGTTCTTTTGATTCCCTTGGATATAAACGTTCTCAGTACTTTGAAATACTCGACAAGGCTATGGAGCAGGCCAAAGCGGTACAGCGGGATCTGCAGAGCGGGCAAATGTCCCTCTTCTCGATCACCCCGGAAACAAAGATGAAAACAGATATTACCTCTCTTGTAATGCCCGATATTGAAGAATGGGATGAACGAAAAAAACTTATCTTTGAAAAAGAGACTGTCGGTTTCTATATCACCGGGCACCCCCTGGAAAAGGCTGCCAGGGAAATTAATTCAGTGATTGATGCGACAATCAGGGATCTAAAGAAATGGGGTAATGATCAGCCGGTTAGAATCGGCGGACTTATCCGCAGCTATAAAAAGCACAGAAGCAAGCGGGGAGATCCGATGGCTTTTTTGAACCTGGAGGACATTCTCGACACAGTTGAAGTGATTGTTTTTCCGGAAACATATGGTCGCTGTGAAGAGATCCTTTCATCATCAGACCCCATAATCATCCAGGGAGTGGTGCAGCAGGATGAAAGGGGTCCTAAAATCATTGCTGACAGCATTGACCTGCTCCCCGAGGCAAGAGAAAAATATACAGAATCAGCCACTATAAAACTGGAATCGGCAAAACTGACAAGACATCAGCTGGAAAAAGTGAAGAAGATCCTCTACCAGCACCATGGCAACTGTCCTGTCCAGCTTACCCTCCACTTCCCCAACAAGGGCGAAGTGGATGTTGAGGTCATCCGAGACCTTACAGTCCGGCCATGCAGACAGTTAACGGATAAAGTGGAAGAGATACTGGACTATAAAGCAGTATTCTTCACCAAAAAACCGATCATTCCTGTTCAGAGAAGAAAACGCTGGAACAAAGATAAGCCGGATTTAAAGCTGATGCAGTAAATTCAACCGAAGCAGAGACCGCATTCAGGACAGTTCATCTGCCCCTTGGAAGAAAACTGACATCCGCAGGCGGGACATACATTTGACTCCGCCTCCTGGACAAACACCGCGTCCACATGGGTCAAATCATGGCTCGAAAGAGAGGTGGTTTCCATGAAGTCCTTTGCGAGAACGGCCAGGGCAGGTTCTGTATCATTTTTTCGCACCTGCAGATACATTTCCGTACCGCAACACCCCTTACCGCAACTTGAATCATCACTGACCAGAACAGCGGGGATCCTCTCTCCGGCCAACAGTGACTGCAACTGCTTCATGTCATTGAGCATCCCCTTACGCAGATTAACCAGTTCATCATCAGCAGTGAGCTCCATGGATCTGCCGGCAACCAGCTGTTTCACTTTTTGAACCTGTGCCAATTTTTCTGCACCGGATATCAGCTCAACATCACAGGCCGCACACCGTTTACCGGCAACCCGGTATTCATCTCCGCAGAGGGGACAATAATTCATCTCAGGATCAATACCATGGGATAAAGCTGCACTCCCGGCGGTTTTCTCCTGCTTCCGCTTTTTTGTCGAGAATAATTTACTGAACATTTTCAATTATAAAATAAACCTGCTTAAATCCTGATCTTCAACTATATCAGACAATTGTTTACTCACATACTCTGCAGTAACAATAAACTTCCCCTGACCCATTTCAGACGCCTCAAAAGACAAAATATCCAACACTCTCTCCAGCACAGTATGAAGCCTGCGGGCTCCGATTTCCTCTGTCTTTTCATTTACCTCAACAGCAATCCGGGCAATTTCTTCTATTGCCTCATCTTCAAATATGAGTTCAATATCTTCCGTTTCCATCAGAGCGACATACTGCTTGATCAAAGCATTTTCAGGCTCTGTGAGGATGCGGACAAACTCATCTTTGCCAAGAGAATGGAGTTCAACGCGAATAGGAAACCTGCCCTGAAGCTCCGGAATAAGATCGGAGGGTTTACTCATATGAAAAGCACCGCTGGCTATAAAAAGAATGTGATCCGTCTTCACCATTCCATACTTGGTTGAGACTGTAGCCCCTTCAACAATAGGCAGCAAGTCCCTCTGTACACCTTCTCTTGACACCTCAGGACCATGACCACCGGAACTACCGCCTCTCGATGCAATCTTATCGATCTCGTCGAGAAAGACAATCCCCGCCTCTTCTGTCTTCCTCAGAGCCTCTTTTATCACCTGATCCATATCCACCAGTTTTTCCATCTCTTCTTTAGTGGCTGCATCAAGTGCCTCAGGAACCTTCATCTTCCGGTTCTTTTTTTTCCTTGGGAAAATTTTACTGAAAGCATCCTGCAGATTTGACTGCATGTCCTCCATACCTGATGTAGTCATGATTTCAACCATCGGCATGGACTTGGCTTCACTCAGAGAAATTTCAAGCTCCCTGTCATCAAGTCTGCCGTCCCGCAACATCCGACGAAATTTTTCCCTCGTTGAATTTTCTCCGGATGAGTCAGCACTAACAGGAAGATCAGATTGTTCTCCAGTAAATGAATGTGCGCCCGCGTGACCGTTGGCCGCCTGAGGAGCAGGCGGCAAAAGCAGGTCCAGAACCAGATCTTCAGCATTTGCTGCTGCAATACCCTCAATCCGCTTCTTCGCATCCTCTTTAGCCATATTGACGGCAAGATCAACCAGATCTCGAATCATAGACTCAACATCTCTGCCGACATAACCAACCTCAGTAAACTTGGATGCTTCCACCTTTATAAAAGGTGATTGTGCCAGGGTTGCAAGCCTTCGTGCTATTTCTGTCTTACCGACACCAGTGGGTCCGATCATTATGATATTTTTAGGTGCAATCTCCTCACGAAGGGGTGATTCCACCTGCCTCCTCCGCCACCGGTTCCTTAAAGCAATTGCAACTGAACGCTTGGCACTGGCCTGGCCGACAATGAATTTATCAAGCTCTGTCAGCGTTTCCTTTGGGGTAAATGACTGGTTATCCATTATTTTTATTATTCTCTTCTTCTTTTTCTATTTCAACAATTATAGAGCTGTTAGTAAAAACACAGATATTTGCCGCAATTTCCATTGCTGCCCTGCAGATTGCCCCGGCATCAAGATCACTGTATTCAACCAAGGCCAGCGCGGCAGCCTGAGCATAGGGCCCGCCCGAGCCAATGGCAAGCACACCACGATCCGCCTCAATCACATCACCTGTTCCGGAAAGCAGCAGCGAATCGTTCTTATCCACTGCAATCAGCATTGCCTCAAGTCTTCGCAAATATTTATCAGTCCGCCACTCCTTTGCCAGTTCTACAGAAGAACGCATAAGGTTTCCGTTATATTGCTCCAGCTTCTGCTCCAGTTTATCAAAAAGAGTAAAAGCATCGGCAGTGGCACCGGCAAATCCGGTAATTACCTTACCGTTGTACAGTCGCCTGATTTTCTTTGCGTGATGCTTCATAACCGTATTTCCCAAAGACACCTGGCCATCTCCTGCCAGAGCGACTTCACCTTTGTGACGTACAGCCAGAATCGTGGTGGATCGAATTTTCATGCTCCCTCTCATATTTCCATGCCGGCAATGCCTCACAACCGACATCTCAGGTTTTATCCATGTTATTTTTTTCTAAAACTGACAGAGGGTGAGCCCTATCATATACATCAGACAGCTGATCCAAAGTTACGTGGGTATATCTCTGGGTAGTGGACAAGCTTGCGTGGCCAAGCAATTCCTGAACAGATCTCAGATCAGCCCCCATTTCAAGCAGATGTGTAGCAAATGAGTGGCGCAAAGCATGGGGGGTCACTATCTGACTTATCCCCGCCCGCACACCATAACTTTTTACAATCCGTTCAACACTGCGGGCGGACAAACGCCCCCCTCGACCATTGAGAAAAAGGCAATGTTTCTCGACCTTTCTCCCCCGACCGGCCCTTGCTGTCATAAGCTGCAACCGCTGAGGCAACCAGTCCCTGATAGCCTCCAGAGCGGGTTTGCCTACCGGGACAAGTCTCTCCTTGTCACCTTTGCCCCTCACCCTAAGCACTTCACCCGCGAAATCAAGGTCATCAAAATTCCTTGAAACGAGCTCTGAGACACGAAGTCCCGCCGAATAGAGGAGCTCAAGAATAGCCCTGTCTCTGACGGCGAATCTGTCATCCGGTCCGGGAGTCTCAAGTAATGCAAAAGTTTCATCCACTGTTAAAAAAACAGGGATAGACCTCCCGGCCTTCGGCCCTGCAATCCCGGAAACAGGATCTTCTTTGATCGCACCATACCGCAGCATTAATCTGAAAAAGGTCCTTAAAGCGGAGAGCTTCCTGCCGACGGTAGTGCTGCTGTTTTTACCATGAAGGCTGACAACAAAAGAACGGATCTGATCGCCGGTGATAGTTGTAACCTCTTCTGGTTCACCTAAGTGAGCGTAAAACCCCATGAGATCCTGACGATACGCAGAAACTGTATGTTCCGAATACCCTTTCTCATTTGTCAGCCATGTGGTAAATTGTTTGATCCGTCTTATCATTATTACTACCTTTTAGTGGCTGACACTCGTAACATCATCTCACAATAAAATATAAAAGTGATGTGATCGGGAGCAGAACAGATCATTTTCATAATAAACAGAGTCTGCCGGTAAGCACCTTTGGCTGCGGGGCTGACAAATTAATCCGGTTTTCTTGATATTTTTTTGCAAAAGATAAACAATGATTTTTTATGCTGATTATGATTTGTTGAGGGCTGTTTCTCATAAATTATCCCCTCCCTGCCAAATTGGAGAACCTGAAGCCGGCCTGACACCCTCGAGAGAAACTCAGCCGCAATAAATATCAGGATGCGGGTAGTTCTAGCCGGAAAACATGAACGAATCAACTCTCTTTTTAACGAAAAAACCTGTTATGGCCAAAAAAACATTTGAATCGGCTCTGGCTCGACTTGAGCAAATTACTGAAGAACTGGAAGACAGCGAATTGAGCCTGGACAGCAGTTTAAAAAAATTCGATGAAGGAATAAAACTTGCCGGATACTGTAATGAACAGCTGACTAAAGCAAAATCGAAAGTCGAGCTGCTTCTTGAAAAGGACGACAAACTTGAGGCTATTCCCTTTGATGGATCCGACAATGAAAATCAAAATTTATCTGGAGAATAAACGGCAGCAGGTTGAGGATGCTCTTCACAAATATATACTCCTGCCCTCTGATCCTTTCAAAGAGCATATTGAAGCAATGCGTTACTCTCTGTTTGCGGGCGGAAAACGGCTCAGACCAATCCTCTGCCTTGCTGCAGCAGCAACCATTGATAATACTTCAAAAGTTGAAGCCAGTCTTATGCCAACCGCCTGTGCTCTTGAATGTATTCATACTTATTCTCTGATCCATGATGATCTGCCGGCGATGGACGATGATGACCTGCGGAGGGGAAAGCCGACGAATCATACTCTTTTTGGAGAAGCCGGTGCCATTCTGGCTGGAGACAGCCTGCTCACCTGGGCCTTTGACCTGCTCAGTCAGACAGAAATCACATCTTTACCTCCAGAGAGACAGATCTCAATTATTAAAACCATCTCCCGTGGTGCCGGACCTCTTGGAATGGTCGGTGGTCAGGCTCTGGACATCGCCAATGAAAACAAAGCATTTCCTTTTGACACACTGCAAACCATACACAGAAATAAAACAGGTGCGTTGATCTTATGCTCCATCCAGGCGGGTGCTCTCGGAGCAGGAGCAACTGCAGATAAAGTTGACAAACTCACCATCTATGGTAAGAAAATCGGGCTCTCTTTTCAGATTGTCGATGATCTTCTCAATGCTACAGCGACAACTGAACAACTCGGAAAAGCAGCAGGAAGCGACAAAGACAGGGGAAAGGCCACATATCCCGCTTTTTTCGGTGTCGAAGAAAGCCGCAGGCTGGCGAAGCAGGCTGTGAAATCAGCCAAGGATGCCCTGGAAGATTTTGACCATAGAGCAGACCCGCTGCGCGCTCTAGCTGATTATATTTGCACCAGAAGTAATTAACAGCAGACTTTGAAGCACCTGTCCCTTTTACCGGAGCTAAAGTTCTCATTCATACCATTATGTCAAAAATACAACCATTTGATCTCTCCACCCCACTGGACAAAACGCATTCACCGGAAGACCTCCGGACTATGTCACTCAGCGAATTAGAAAAACTTGCAGAAGAGATCAGAGAATTAATTGTGCAGACAGTTTCAATAACGGGAGGGCATCTTGCGCCCAGTCTCGGCGTGGTGGAACTGACCCTGGCTCTGCACTGTATATTTGACACTCCCAATGATAAATTGATCTGGGATGTGGGTCACCAGGCCTACGCCCATAAAATAATCACCGGCAGAAAAGAGCAGTTTGCAACTCTGAGACAGTACAAGGGAATCAGTGGTTTTCCTAAATTCAAAGAGAGCAGGTACGATGCCTTTGAAACAGGCCACAGCTCCACCTCCATCTCCGCAGCCCTCGGCATAACCCTGGCAAAACACCTTAAAGATGATGACCACAGGGCTATTGCTGTAATTGGTGATGGGGCAATGACCGCCGGCATGGCATTTGAAGGACTTAATCAGGCAGGACATCTGGACAAGAATATTATTGTTATACTCAACGATAATGAGATGTCCATCTCACCAAATGTTGGGGCTGTTTCAAGTTTCCTCAGTCGCAAACTGTCAGGAAAGACCATGCGCAGGGTGAAGGATCACCTGGTTGAAAAGCTTAACATTTCAGGTATCGGTGAAAATATCCTTACTATCCTCAGGAAAAGTGAAGAGAGTTTTAAAAGTTTTTTCACTCCCGGTATGCTCTACGAGGCTTTTAATTTTGATTACATTGGTCCAATTGACGGTCATAACCTTACGGACCTGATGGAAACTTTTAAAACGGTAAGGGATAACGCACAAGGCCCTGTCCTCATACACGTTTTAACCAAAAAAGGTAAAGGTTATGGGCCGGCTGAAAAAAATCCGGATATCTTTCACGGCCTGGGTCCCTTTGATATTGCAAGTGGAAAGCCATATAAAAAGGAAGGCGTACCTCCCAGTTACACCGAAGTCTTTGGCAATACAATTACAAATCTTGCTGAAGAAGATGATAAAATCATCGCTATTTCCGCCGCCATGATCTCAGGTACAGGACTGAAAAAATTCGCGCAGAAATTCCCTGATCGGTTATTTGATGTGGGTATCTCTGAACAGCATGCAGTAACTTTTGCAGCAGGGTTGGCAACAGAGGGAATGCGCCCGGTTGTTGCTGTCTACTCCTCCTTTTTCCAGCGGGCATTTGATCAGATAATCCACGACGTATGTATTCCAAACCTGCCGGTCACTCTGGCAATTGACAGGGGCGGAGTGGTTGGCGACGATGGCCCCAGTCATCACGGCATGTTTGACCTGTCCTATCTCCGTTTTCTTCCCAATATGGTAATTATGGCACCGAAAGATGAAAATGAACTGCAGCATATGCTCTTTACTGCAATTCACCACAACGGCCCCGTCGCAGTCAGGTACCCGCGTGGATCCGGTAACGGTGTACCTTTGGCAGACCAATTCAGACAACTGGATATAGGCAGGGGAGAGCTCATACTGGAAGGAGACGACATACTGTTGCTGCCGATTGGCAACAGGGTTTATCCGGCCCTTGAAGCTGCAGAGGAACTGAAAAAATCCGGCATTAATGCTGCCGTTATTAATCCACGATTTATCAAACCGCTGGATGGTGACCTGATCTGCAGCTGGGCCGTAAAATGCGGAAACATTATTACCATTGAAGATAACGTCAGGCAGGGCGGGTTCGGCAGTGCAG
>JAFDME010000286.1 GCA_019306075.1 Deltaproteobacteria bacterium
TAACGGACAGTCAAGGAAAACAAAGATAACACAAGGAATATCTGACGGGAGAGGTATCAGACTATCCCCCGATAACAAGTCACTCATAAAATTACCGTCGAGTTTTGTCTCAACACTATCTTCCAATAATTAGCAGGTCAAGATAAAATATCGATATTTGGAAGGAATGTTTGGTGTCTTCGTTACAACAGAACAAAGCAGATTGTATTGAACGGATTGCCTACGGATCACTGTGAAGAGTTTTCAGAATCTTGGCCAGTGCCTTGATGTCCACCGGCTTGGAGAGATAATAATTCATACCTGCATTAACACATTTTTCCCTGTCGCCGGCCATGGCGTATGCAGTCAGTGCAATGATAGGAATTTTGTTTATTTTTTCAAATTTTTTTGATGAACGGATGATTCTTGCAGTCTCAATCCCGTCCATATCGGGCATCTGTACATCCATTAAAATAACATCAAAATTGTTGGAGGAGAGGATCTCCAATGCACTGTACCCATCGGCGGCAACACGTGTCCTGTGGCCCAGCTTTTTCAGTATTGCTTTTAGTATTTGTTGATTAATTGGTTCATCTTCAACAATGAGGGTTGATAAGCGTCGCAGGGGACTCGTCAGAACCGGGGTGATTTGTTCCTGCCGCTGGATAATATCCGTGTTCCTGCATGATTCCACAACAATATCAAAGGTGAAAATGGTGCCCCGGGGTTCATTCCTTGCAAGAGAGACCTGGCCCCCCATCTGGTTGACGAGCTGTTTAACGATACTCAGTCCAAGGCCGGTACCTTTGTGTTTTCGGCCGGTATTGGCTTCAGCCTGGGTGAATGGCTCAAAGAGTTCGTCGCCGGCATTTTCAGGGATGCCAACGCCTGTATCGGTGACTGTCCAGCCAATCCTTAAAAATCCATCCTCAAGTTCTTCCAACAGCCGGATTGAGATGGAAATTTCACCATGATCAGTAAATTTAACAGCGTTTCCTATGAGATTGAAAAGGATCTGCCGGATCCTGACCGGGTCTGCGATAAAAACATCAGGAACTTCCGGACTGACGGAAAAGTTCAAGGAAATATCTTCAGGATTGAGGCTGCTTTTGAATGATGTGATCAGGGGAGATAAAATTGATAATATTTCGAATGGTTCCGGCTTAATTTCCACTTTGCCAGACTCTATTTTTGCATTATCAAGAATGTCGTTTATAATTGTCAGAAGGCTTTCTCCCGAAGCGGACGCTGTCCTGACATATTCATCTTGTTCGTCACTGAGCCCTGTCATCTGCAGTAATTGCAGCATGCCGATAACACCATTCATGGGTGTTCTCACCTCGTGACTCATATTTGCAAGAAATCGTGATTTCGCCCTGCTGGCAGCATACGCCTTCTCTTTAGCTGTTTCAAGTTCAGTTATCATCCGTTTTCTTGAGGTAATATCACGGGTGACACCGATAATGCCGGTTAAATTTCCCGGGTTTTCAATGAGGCGGGAGGCAACACTTTCTACCCAGATGACTTTATTGTGGGCGGTTTCAATGGGTGTCTCCCAATAGTGCGATTTTTCTTTTTCCAGAGAAAGGATGCTGCCGTCTGTTGTTATAAATGGTGCTGAGAGGATGATTTCCTGATGGAGAACATCGGCCGCACGATCCTTGGGAAAACCAGTTAATTGTGTAAACGAAGGACTGATAAAAAGTGGCTGTAATGTGGAGTCTGCTGTCCAGATGACATCGTGGACATTGTCGGCGAGCAATCGGTAAAGATGTTCACTTTTTCTCAGTGCCGCTTCCACCTTCTTTCTCTCGGATATATCACGGGCAATGAATGTAAAGAGATCTTCGTTGGAAATAGTCAGACGGAGCCCGCTTATTTCGACTGGAAATACAGAGCCGTCTTTTCTTTTGTAAATCGTTTCGTAGGTAAGATTCCCCTCATTTTTAAGATGATCGAGCATCTCTTTGATATAATAGAAATTACTGTCATCAGATAAGTCAAACGGAGTCATGTGGAGCAGTTCTTCCCGGGAGTAGCCAAACTGTTTACAGGCAACATTATTCACATCTGAAAAATACCCGTAAGAGGGATGGCCGCTGATGAGAGTAATTACAAACATGGCATCATTGGCGTAGTTCACAAGCTTGCGGTATTTGTCCCTGCTCAGTTCGAGTTCTTCGTTCTGGATACCATATGTAGCGTTGTTCCGGATAGAAGGGGATGTTTCATCCGACTGCCTGTCAATGAGATGTTCCAGTTCCGCTACACGTTTCTGTGCACGTTTAAGTTCTGACTGGAGTTCTGTAATTTCGTCCGGGTTCATAAATACAAACTGTCCAGGGTTAGGGAGGAGACCTTTGGTATCAAAACAAGTATTGATCCGCAGGGTGCATCTTTTCTGCCGCCATATTGATGTTACTGTATTTGATGAGGCAGAGTCAAATCTGGAGAGAAGATAGCCTCTTTTATAGAGTATTATCACCCCTTCGGGCTAGAGTTGACATGCATGCGGCAGAGGAGACTCTGTCAGGGAAGGGAAAAGAGAAAGGCAGGTACTACGGCTTCAACTCCCGGCGAAGGTGGAAATATCAGCAGATGCTGAGTGTCTTTTAATTTAATTCCGGAAAATCGGTAAAAATCGCTGTTGCTCCAGCGTTAAAAAGAAACTTCTGCCTTTTTTTATTATTAACGGTGAAAACATTGACACCAAAACCTGCTGCACGCAGCTGCCTGATCAAAGACCTGTCTGTAATGGAATCTGCAGGATGGTATGCAGCAACTCCAAGGGTATAAAGGTAATCAATAATATCAGGAGGGTGGTCTTCCTTTTGCAATGCGCCAGTTGAAATAGAGGGATAAATGATATGGCACATCAAAAGGTAGTCATGGTTGAAAGAGGATATGAGTACTCTGGATTCCGACCTGGTCATCTTTATCACTTCAAGGACTCGTGCTGTTACAAGTTTGTCCTGGGGCGTGCCTGAGTGGTCTTTTATCTCCAGATTAACGGGTATCTTTTTAAGTTTTGGATGATACAGTATTTCTTCAAGAGTCATTATGCGCTGCGGAATTATCAGTTTCAGTTCTTTCAGAGAAACTTTCTTATCTGTAATTGTGCTGAACGGGTCTGTTTCAAGAAACCAGGAGGCAACATCAAGGGCTTTAAGCTCAGGAACCGTCCAGTCACCGACTTTTATGGAATCAAGCCCGAACTGCTGCTTTTTGTGCTCACAGTCACTTGTGCGGGAAAGTGTCTGGTCGTGGATGACCACAGGGACATTGTCTTTGCTCAGCTGAATGTTAACTTCAATAAAATCACATTTGCCGATACTGGCTGTAAAGGCTGCAAGGGTGTTCTCAGGGAAATAGGAACGAAAACCGCGGTGGGCGGCAATAAGTTGATTAGAAGCAAAATTGTCGAAAAAGGTCATAAATGTTCCTGAACTGTAAATAATAAGATATGAAGAGATGAATGTTCCTGTGGATTTTACAGGCGAGGCGAAAAGAGTCGACACATCGCTGAAATTCCAATACGGGTTCAAGCTCTTAGAATAACATAGGGAGTTCTCATCCTTGTTGCAACAATATTAATGGTTCTGGTTGCTTCAACTGATATTTCAGCAACCTCCAGCAGATATTCTCTATACATCTTTATTCCAGCCGTAATTTCTTACTGACTCTGCTGTCATTTGTTTAAGAAATGATTTGTGTGGGATGTGAATAGCCTTGACAGAGATACTCAGCCGGGTAATGTCCAGCAGAAATTCTACCCGTGAGGTAATCCGGAAAATATGCTTGGAACAATAGTGAACAGTCTGGCAATTATTGGAGGCAGCCTGCTGGGGCTTTTTTTCAGCAGGGGAATATCAGATAACTATAAGGAAATTATACTCAGTGCTATCGGCCTGTCGGTGGTTTTGATCGGTA
>JAFDME010000040.1 GCA_019306075.1 Deltaproteobacteria bacterium
TCCGCCACAGTGGCTGCGCAGTGTCGTCAGCAGCAGTCTTTCTGATATCATTCACTATCCCGATCCGGACAACAGTGCATTTATTGATGCAATTGCTTCAGCTGCCGGGGTCAATACGGATGCTGTTGTCGCCGGAAATGGAACAACAGAACTCCTCTACCTGATCACCCGGGTTCTCCAGGTAAAAAGAGCACTGATACCGGTTCCGTCCTATATCGACTATATACGTGCGTCCCGGCTTGGCGGTCTGGTGGTTGAAACCATCGCCCTCCGCAAAAATGAAGGATTTATCCTACAAATCGATAGATTGAGGGAGAAAATCAGGCAGGATGATCTGGTAATTATCGGAACCCCAAATAATCCGACAGGAACCTGCTGCCACCAGGAGGAGCTGCTGTCGCTCGCGGCAGAATATCCACAGGCGATTTTTCTCTTTGATGAAGCATTTCTTGATTTCACCGGCGAGGGTAGATCTCTTTCGGGTAAACTGCCAAATATCATCACCATCAACTCAATGACCAAGTTCTATGCGGTTCCAGGGTTGCGGATTGGCTATGGTGTTTTTGCACCGCAAATCGCTGCAGCTATGCGGAAAAATATGCCTCCATGGACTGTTAACAGTTTAGCTCAAGCTGTTGGCACTAAGGCTCTGGAAGATGTGGCTTACCGGCAGGAGACAAGGGAGTATTGCCGGCAACTTCGCCTTGATCTTGCAAATGAGCTTGGTTCCTTTACAGAACTGAGGTTGTATCCATCCAGTGCGAACTATCTTTTTCTAAAGATCCTTAATTCTCCGGATAGTGAACAGCTTGCAATTTTTTGTCTTGACCACGGCATCATGATTCGAAGGTGTGATAACTATATCGGCCTTGATGAATCATTTATCCGCATTGCTGTGCGCACGGAAAGGGAAAATAGACGATTAGTTTCAGTCTTCTCCAAATTTTTTAAAAAAGAAACGAAGAAAAGGAGGGGGCAGAAAAAAACACCGGCAGTTATGTTCCAGGGAACCTGTTCAGATGCCGGGAAATCTATTATGACAGCGGCTCTATGCAGAATTCTTTTCCAGGATGGTGTTAAAGTAGCCCCATTCAAGGCCCAGAACATGTCCCTGAATTCCTTTGTCACTCTGCAGGGGGACGAGATGGGGCGGGCACAGGTCGTGCAGGCCCAGGCTGCCAGGCTTGATCCGGACTGCAGGATGAATCCAATTCTTTTAAAACCAAATTCGGATACAGGAAGCCAGATTATTGTCCAGGGGCAGCCGGTTGGCAATATGTCTGTCCTGGAATATGATGCCTTTAAGCCGAAAGCCTGGCTGGCAGTACAACAGAGTTTCAACTCTCTTGCAGATGAATATGACGCTCTGGTGCTGGAAGGTGCCGGTTCGCCAGGCGAAGTCAACCTGAAGGCAAATGATATTGTCAATATGAAAATGGCACGCTACGCCGAATCTCCGGTTATTCTTGTAGGAGATATCGACAGGGGCGGAGTGTATGCCTCATTTGTCGGCACCATGGAAGTTTTGAATGAATGGGAGAGGGACCTGGTTGCGGGGTTTATGGTAAATAAATTCAGGGGACAGAGCTCACTGCTTGATGCAGCTCACACTTATGTTAAAAATCATACAGGTCGTCCTGTTCTTGGTGTTATCCCCTATCTTGCCGGTTTGGGGTTGCCTGAAGAGGATTCTGTTTCCTTTAAAAAAGGGCTTTTTAACAGGGAAAAAGAGAGGGAGGATAGTGTTGAAATCGTGGTGCTTAATCTTCCGCATATTTCCAATTTTACTGATATTGAACCTTTTCTCGATGAACCGGATGCTTATGTTCGAATTGTCTCAAAGGCTGCCGACGTTGGTAATCCGCAGGTGATAATTCTTCCCGGCTCAAAAAACGTGATACATGATCTCCACTATTTGAAAGAGGAAGGTTTTATAGAAGTGATAAGAAAAAATATTGAAGCCGGCTGTGAAATGGTTGGTATCTGTGGCGGATACATGATGCTTGGAGAAAAAATTGAAGATCCCCATGCAATAGAGTCAGCAGCTGGTGAAATAGCCGGGCTGGGTCAACTGCCCATGACAACCGTGATTAAAAAGTCTAAGCGGTTGACCCGGGTTGACGGTCTGCATCAGATATCAGGAACACAAATATCCGGTTATGAGATTCATCACGGAATCTCAACAGATTCTGAAGATCCTCTCTTCATCTTTAATGGTAACTCAAGCTGTGGAACAGCTGATGAGAGCGGCAGGATATGGGGCTGTTATCTGCATGGTGTCTTTGATTCAGACCAATTTCGCCGCTGGTTTATCGATAGACTGCGAAGCCGTATCGGCATGCAGCCCTTAGATGAAATTGTTGCTCCTTATGACCTGGAGGCAGCCTTTGATCGTCTGGCGGACTGTGTTCGTGAAAATTGTGATCTTGATGAAATTTATCGTTTGCTTGGCCTCTGACACCGCTGAGAAATATAGTACAGCTGAAGATGTCAGGTTGTGCTGATAATTTTCATATGATGTCAGGCTGTTATTTATACCGAAAACGGTTTTTAATTTTTTGATGATATACACATTTCAGGTTCTAACTGCACTGCTGCTCGATTTTCTCTTTGGCGACCCCCGCTGGTTTCCCCATCCGGTGCGAGGTATCGGCCTGGTCTGCAGAAAAAGTGAGAAGATAACCAGGAATTTAGCTGGAAATCCGTCTGTCGCCGGCCTCCTTACCGTGGTAATTGTGCTGACTTTCATCTCAGCTTTTATATATTTTTTCCTGAAATGTTGCTACACCGTTTCATGGGTCGCCGGTGATATAGCAGCCATATGTCTTCTCTATTCCAGTATTGCGATAAAAGATCTTATGCACCACAGTATGGATGTATATCACCGGCTGGTCAGCGATGTTGATCTTAAAAGAGCCAGAATTGCCGTGGGCCGAATTGTCGGCAGAGATACAGGTTTACTGAGTGATTCTGAAATCAGTAAGGCCTGCGTCGAGACGGTAGCGGAGAATATGGTTGACGGGATCACAGCGCCCATATTCTTTGCGCTGCTTTTCAGCCTGTTTTCACCCTGGTTGGGCCTGAGTGCCATCGGTTGGTCAGCTATTGGTGCCTTTTTCTACAAGGGTGTGAACACCATGGACTCGATGATTGGCTATAAAAACGATACATATATCGATTTTGGCAGGACTGCTGCTATAGTTGATGATGTACTGAATTTTTTTCCTGCGAGAATCAGTGGTTTTATACTTATATTTACTGCTTTTATTTTGAAACTGGATTACAGAGGAGCAGCGAAAATATTTTTTCGTGACAGGCTTAATCATTCCAGCCCAAACGCCGGTCACACTGAGGCGGCAGTTGCCGGGGCACTTGATGTGCAGCTGGGAGGATCGCTGCTTTATTCCGGTGTCATGGTTGATAAACCATTCATTGGGGATTCCGGTGCTGAGATTGGTACGGATGATATTAAAATCTGTAACAGGCTTGTTCTTCTGGGGTCAATTTTGTTTGTTGCTGCGGCTCTGATAATTCGCGGAGTCGCTGCAGGACTGTTGAATGGGAACTGAATAAAACTATCCGGTAATGACCGGGGTAATTAACATCTGGAGAGAAAAAAATGGAAAGAACATTTGCTATTATTAAACCAAATGCTTTTGCTGATGGCAACAGCGGTAAGATACTCAGCAGGATTTATGAGGAAGGTTTTGCTGTGGTCGGTCTTAAAAAGCTTTACCTGAGTCAGGTAGAGGCAGAAGGTTTTTACCATGTTCATAAAGAGCGGCCTTTTTTTGCTGAATTGACTGAATTTATGTCAAGTGGACCCTGCATTGTCATGGTGCTGGGAGCTGATAATGCGATAAAGAAATGGAGAGATCTTATGGGAGCAACAAATCCTGCTGAAGCGGCGGAAGGTACCTTGCGGCGTGAATTCGGTACCTCCCTGGGCGAGAATGCAACCCATGGCTCAGATGCTTCGGAAACAGCAGCTTTTGAGATAGGGTATTTCTTCTCCGGTCTGGAGCTTTTGTAGATTCTGATTACAGCTCAGCTATGGTTTTACCTTGGTAACAGTACATTCGAGGAATCCTTCATGAAGAAGGATTCCCAGTTTCTCATCTTTTGCTATATCAACGGAGCGGCTTACTACCTTCCCCTTATTACCTGTCGATAGTTGAGTGACTATTGAGTATCCCCTGGCAAGGGTGGCAAGTGGGCTGACACCGTTTAGGAGAGCCGCCAGACTGGAGAGATCCGATTCCCTGTTATTCAGTCTGGTCTGCATGCGGTTGACAAGATGATCAGTGAGGAGTCTCAGCTTCTGCTGGTGAAATTCCAGTTTTGTCAAAGGTGCATTGTACTGAAGCTTCTGCAGTTGGTGGTTCAGCTGGTTCTCTCTCTTGGTGAGGCTGTTTGCAGCAGCTTGAAACAGGTATGTTTTACTCAGATTAAGGCGTAATTCAAGGTTTTCAAACATCCTGTCCAGATCGCTTAGTAACCGGATATTATTGTGAAGCAACCTTTCAAAGCTGTTAATCTTGTGATGCAGTTGAAATGCAAGCCTTTTCTTTAAACCATTCAGATGCTCTTTCAGGACAGCAGAATCGGGTATTATCTGCGTTGCTGCCGCTGTCGGAGTCGGACAGCGGATGTCGGCGCAGAAGTCAGCGATGGTGAAATCAACCTCATGCCCGATTCCGGTAACGAGTGGAATTTGAGAGTCAACAATAGCCCGGGCTACCTGTTCATCATTGAAAGCCCAGAGGTCTTCGATAGATCCTCCTCCGCGGCAGAGTACGATAATGTCCACATCGTCAATACTGTTTGCGCGGTGAATCGCTCCGGCAATTTCAGGCGCTGCCTGACGTCCCTGTACCCTGACTGGCAGTATCTGTATATGAAGAGAGGATTCTCTGGTTGCTGCAATTTTAAGGAAATCACGAAGAGCAGCACCAGTCGGAGAGGAGATTACTACGATTTTTTGCGGGTAGGGAGGGATCTCTTTTTTATACTTATCGGAAAACAGGCCCTGTTGAGATAATTTTTGTTTCAGCTTTTCAAATTCAATCTGCAGATTTCCGGTGCCGTACTGTTCCACGGTATCAATGATAAGCTGATAATCCCCTCTGGGTTCGTAGACTGATATCCGACCGAAGCAGATCACCTGTTGTCCGTCAGCCAGAGTATGGCTGAGATATCTCTTCTGGTTTTTAAAAAGTACTGCCCGCACCTGGGATTGAGAATCTTTTAATGAGAAGTAGGAGTGGCCTGAAAAAGGAGTTTTCAGATTTGAAATCTCACCGCTTATTCTGACGAACCTGAATTCGCCCTCCAGAAGAGTTTTTATTGATTTTGTCAGCTGGGTGACTGTGAGAACTGATTCATTCTGGTTTATGAGGCTCATGGGAAGATCGCTAAATAATGATTTGGAATTTTATAATTTGATTATCACTGAAACTCAGCTTCATTATTTGCTGGTTTCCTTGCACCGCAGTTTTACAGCAGGGTACCGGCAAACGTCCACGCTCGTGCCTCGCTGCGGGATTGTTTGCCGGTACCCTGCTGTAACCCTTGTTGCCAGCTAAATTAAAAGAAGGGCATCTATTCGTAGTCGAGGTCAGGTAGTAATCAGTTTGACAATATATATCTTATCAAGCAATTTTTGTAAAAACAATCACTGGAATTTGGATAGAGAAGATGAGGCAACAGTATGTTTACAGATAGACAGAAATTAAGCTTTATATTATATTGACTGGGCTGATAAAAGGTTAGTCCGCAAGAGCAATAAAAATGAGATAGCTGTAAAAACAATTTATATCTTGGAGGGTTCGGATATGGCTTTTACTTTGCCATCATATACTATCCCTAATAAACCGGAATTTTTAAATGGCTGGACAAGTACCATGGTGCCTTACCCAGGCACATAATTTCAAAACACACTCCTCAATTTCTTGTTTTCTGTTACAGAAGTTTTGGAGTAAGCAACTAAATAAATGGAGGGATTTCAATGGCCAGTGAGAGTGCGTTTGATAAACGGCTTACTGAAGAAACGAAGATGGATAAGGTCGAAGGGTTACTAGAACATTTTAACCTGCCGCCAAAAGCAATAGATTTTATCCGAAAATATCAGCGTCTGATTATTATCCTTCTCGGCGTGGTTATTATTGCGGTTGTAACGTTTTCTCTCTATAAATCTTATAGGGATGGGCTGGTAGAAGATGCTTCTACAGCTTTATCAAAGGCGATGCATGTCGACGATGGCGACAAAGCTGCTTCGCTTACCGGTGTCGTCGAGAAGTTCAGCAGTACCAAATCGGCGGAATGGGCCAGGATCGAACTTGCCCATCTTGATATGAAAAATGGTGAGTATGCAGCAGCTGCAGAGAAATATTTTGCAGAACTTAAACTGGTTGACAGGGAGAGCCCCCTCTATGGTCTGCTGCTCTACGGGACAGGTCGGGCACTGGAGGCTGAAAAAAAATATACTGAGTCTGCAGCCCAATACAGCCTTTTAAAAGAAATTAAAGGATATGAGCCTGTCGGCTACAGTGGATTAGCCCGTATTGAAGAAACTCAGGGAAATTACGAAAAGGCATATACCATTTACAATAATTATCTTCTGACTATTGGTGATGATCCAGCAGCTGTTTCTGCAAGAGCAGAGATAGAGGCGAGAATCGCCCAACTGAAAACTCGGATGTGAAAACTATACGATCTATCAGGGATATTTCCTCCTGTTCAAAAGAGTGGAAAAATCGTGGCTATAGAGTATCCCTCGTGCCGACTATGGGGTGCCTGCATGAAGGCCACCTTTCTCTGATGCGTCTGGCGAAAAAGTATTCTGACAAAACTATAGTCTCTCTCTTTGTGAACTCCATGCAGTTTGGTCCCAACGAGGATCTTGCCTCCTACCCGAGGCAATTTGAAACGGATTGCCGGATGGCTGAGAATGCGGGGGTGGACGCACTTTTTTATCCCACATCAGCAGAAATGTACCCTGAAAATTTTCAGACCAGTATCTCTGTGAATTTGCTTTCCCAGGGGATGTGCGGCAAAGACAGACCTGTTCACTTTGGCGGGGTGGTTACAGTTGTTACAAAACTGTTTAATATCACCATGCCGGATGTTGCTGTTTTTGGCAAAAAGGATTATCAGCAGCTTTTGATTATAAGGCGACTGGTAAGGGATCTCAATTACAATATAGAGGTCATTGGTGCGCCTATTTTCAGGGAGAGAGACGGGCTGGCAATGAGCTCAAGAAATAAGTACCTGGACAGGGAAGAAAGACAGAGTGCTCTCTGCCTGTCCAGGGCCATCCTGGCGGCAAGGGATCTTGTTTCCCGGCAGCCCGGAATCGCAGCAGCTGTTGTCCTTGAAAAGGTAAAAGGGATTATAGCTAAAGCCGGTGGAAGACTTGAGTATGCAGTTATTGTAGATGAAAAAGATCTCAGTCCCGTTAAAATTGTTGATAATGAGAGTGTACTGGCTCTGGCAGTAAAGATTGGGGAAAAGATCAGATTGATAGACAACGGTAAATTAATCACAGTTTCACCTGATTAACTAGTGTCTGTCCAGAAATGAGGCATTTTACTCTAAATCAAGGCGCGAGGAAAATTTTACCGCAGGCATATAGTTGATATTCCGAGGATAAAATTTCCACAGCAACGAAGAGTTAGAGGGAAAGGGCCATTTATGGACAGGCACTAACTATAAGAGGAGTAGACAATGCCCGGGTTTGAAATATTTGGTGCAGAGGAAAAAAAAGAGATCATGGATGTACTCGATACCGGAGTCCTTTTCCGGTACGAGTTCGGCGATCAGCGAAAAGGTATCTTTAAGGTAAAAGAATTTGAAGAAAAATTCGCCGGTTATTGCGGCACCTCCTGTGCCCAGGCTGTGACTTCGGGTAGTGCAGCATTGAAGGTGGCTCTTATTGCCCTTGGTGTCGGTCCCGGTGATGAAGTGATTACCCAGGGTTTTACCTTTGTTGCCACATGGGAGGCTGTATTTGAAGTTGGCGCCATACCGGTATTCACGGAAATAGATGCCACACTTAATATGGATCCGGCAGATCTGAAAAAGAAAATTACCGAAAAGACAAAATGTATAATTCCTGTACATATGCTTGGAGCACCGGCACGCATCAGTGAAATTGTGGCTATAGCGGATGAACACAATATCCCGGTACTTGAAGATACAGCCCAGGCTGCCGGCGCAAGGATAAACGGTAAGCATCTCGGCAGCTTTGGTAAATGCGGGACATTCTCCTTTGACCCGGTGAAAACGATGACCACTGGTGAAGGCGGCATGATTATCACGGATGATGATGAACTGTGGCGGACAATGTCCGAATATCATGATCATGGCCATGACCATAAGGTTAACCCTGCCGGCAGAGGGGGAGAGGGTCGACGTTTTATCGGGTTTAATTACAGAATGATGGAGCTTCAAGGAGCCATTGGAATTGCGCAACTTGCTAAACTTGACAGTATGGTTGCTGCCCAGCAGAAGAATAAGACAATGCTGAAAAGTGGTGCCGGAAAAATCCCCGGTGTTACTTTCCGGGAGATCCTGGATGATAAAGGCGATTCGGCAACTTTTTTTGCGTTCTCTCTACAGGATGCTGATCATTGCCAGCGGGTTAATGATTCATTGAAAAGTGACGGTTTTGGAGCAATTAATTTTGCTGAAAACAGCTGGCATTTTTATCCTGGTTGGGAGCATCTTCTTGGGGAAAAAACAGTAACATTTTCAGGATATCCATTTATTCGGGAGGGAGGAAAACGGCAGGTTGTCTATGATCCTGAGATGTTACCCCGATCGGCTGAGATACTTGGCAAAACTCTGATATATCCTGTCTCAATTAATATGAAACCGGAGCTGCTCAGTGATATGTGCAAAGCCCTGGAGAAAGCTGCCGGGGCTTAGAGTTTTTTATTTGTAGAATTTATGGGATCCGAACTGGTCCAGGAAAATGTAATCTTCTGCCCAGTAGGGGTGGATGGTGTCCAGGTGGTAGTGTGTTGCGCCGTTGGTGAAATCCCGGTTTTGCAGGGCTGCGTATACCGATTTCAAGCATTCAAGAAAAGCTTTGGGGTCATCAGGGATATATGAATTTTTCTGAAAAGTCCAGCTGAACTGGTAGGGCTCTCTGACAATATCCTTGATTGGAAGGTGCTTAGCGTAAGCACGGTTCAGGGTTACCAGAGCTACAGCCATCTGGCCAACCAGAGGTTCAGAGCGTGCCTCATGGTAGACGTTCAGTGTTAACCATAAGAGACCTTCCAGAAGTGTCATTTTTGTTTCTCGTGAGTAATGAGGGAAACCCGGCAGCACATCTCAGTATACTATATCGGGGAAAAAAATCAATAACGGAGGTGGCTAGGGGAGGGGGAGGTATTGACCTCTTTGAGGACAGAGTTGCGGCTGGTCTGGAAAAGATGCTCAAAACCAGATCGCAGAAGCTCCCCGGGGACCTCGACAAAAAAAACACTTCTACGTTGAAAATAACACAACATAAAAAATTGAGATGCCGGGGAAATTGTTAAAAGTATGCAGGGTGCCACGCAAAATTCACTCTTCTTTTATCAGAGCTTTCAAAATGTAATCATTAAAATCTTTGCCCGTGTTCTGATTGATTTTTAGTATATACAGGGGCAGAGTCCATTTAAGATGTTCAATTTTCACAAAATCTTTTTCGGTGGTTAAAAGACTTTTGGCTCCGGCAAGAGAGGCCTCATCGCATATTTTGTCGAGTGAGCTCTGGCTGTATTTTCTGTGATCGGCAAAAGGGGAGAACCGTACCAGATCGATATCGATCATTTTAATTGAATCATGAAAGCGGATCGGATTTGCAATGGCGCAGAAAGCTGCTGTTTGCCACAGCAGGGATAAATCAGTCATCTCTTTTTGTTCATCCACAGACCAGACTTCATAGTCACCGGTTTCAGATAGAAATAGTGGTTTCCCTGGAAATCTCGATTGGAAAAGCTCTGAAAATTTCTCTGCCCTGTCCCTGTTGGCACTATTTACTCCTGTTAACATGAATGCGTGACATCTGTGTAATGCATTTACAGGTTCTCTCAACACCCCCCCGGGGAGGACACGGCTGTTGCCGGCAAGGGTCGTGGCGTTAAAGAGTACAATGTCGATGTGTCGTTTAATCGCCAGGTGCTGAAAACCGTCATCAAGAAGAAGAACATCTGCTTTGTGAAGCCCTATGGCCTGGAGGCATGGGTGTATACGTGATTTACCTGTGATTACAGGAATTCCGGGAAGATTTTTTGCCAGCATAACAGGTTCATCACCTCCGTCTTCAACTGAGAGAAGGATCTCTTTCCCGGTGGAGACGGTGTTACTTTTCAGTTTAGCCTTACCTCCATACCCCCTGCTGATTACAGCAGGATGGTAGCCTTCTTCTTTCAGCTTTCGGGCAAGCGCCAGCACTACAGGCGTTTTACCAGTTCCTCCCACGGTCAGATTACCTATGGAAATCACAGGGATTGGCAGAGTATGCCGCTTTAAAATATTATTTTCATACAGAGCTGACCTGATGCGCATCAGTATGCCGTAGAAAGGGCTGAATGGTCGGCCTAAGGCAAAATAAAGGTCCAGTCTGGTCATTGTTTCCCCTGGGGAAAATTGCAGATATAATTTCGGTATCTGATGTAATTCGAATATCGACACCCGGTCAAATACCCAATAAAAGGGCGCAAAAGGCAGAAAATGTTTTCCAGGCCATTAAATTTATCTTTTGATTTTGCAAAATCAACAATAAAAGACTAATATCATGACTTCGTCGCATATGCTTGCCCTTTTCTTGACTGGTAGAGTTGAGAATGCAACAGGGCAGGTTTTCTTATTCAAGGCCTTTAGAGGGAGGATAAAATGAAGTTAGCTCTCAGTGGTAAATTTGTTTCAACTGCTGCATGTCTTATGATGGCACTGGCAGTACCGGCAATTGGAGTGGCAGGTGATACCGTTAAAATTGGTGTTGCAGGTCCTCATAGTGGTGATCTTGCATCCTATGGATTACCATCTGTCAATGCAGCAAAAATTGTTGCTAAGCAGATTAACGATGCCGGTGGAATTAATGGGAAAATGATTGAGCTTCTGATTGAAGATGATGTCTGCAAACCTGAAATTGCAACCAATACCGCAACGAAACTTGCTTCCGAGGGGGCTGAAGTTGTACTTGGTCATATCTGCTCGGGTGCCACTAAGGCTGCTCTGCCAATTTACAAGGATGCCGGTATACTGGTAATGTCTCCATCCGCCACAAATCCGGGACTTACTCAGAGCGGAGATTACCCCAACTTTTTTAGAACAATCGCTCCTGATGATGCTCAGGCTGAAGTTGATGTGACGTTTGCTCTTGATAAGCTTGGCTATACTAAAATTGCCGTTATTCATGATAAAGGTGACTACGGCAAGGGTTTTGCCGAATTTGCCAAAAAATTTCTTGAAGAATCCGGCAAGGCGGAAGTAGTTCTCTTTGAAGGTGTTACTCCGGGTGCTGTTGACTATTCAGCTATAGTTCTGAAAATCAAGAGATCCGGTGCAGAAGCTGTTATCTTCGGCGGTTATCATCCTGAAGCCTCGAAGATTATAGGTCAGATGAAGAAGAAGCGGTTGAAGACCACCTTCATCTCCGATGACGGCGTAAAAGACATGACCTTTATCAAGGTTGCAGGTAAAAATGCTGAAGGCGCTTATGCTTCCGGTCCCCAGGACAACGCCAGTAACCCTCTTTCAAAAGTAGCGATTGACGCCCATAAGGCCACTTTTAATGCAGATCCAGGTGCCTTCTATGAGAATGCATATTCCGCCATGCTCGCTTTGGTCAATGCTATCAAGAAAGCCGAATCCACTGATCTTGCCGCACTGAAAAAAGTGTTGCAGACTGATAAAGTGGAGACGCCTGTTGGAAATATCTACTTTGACGACAAAGGCGATGCTGTTGGCGTTGGCTTCTCAGTTTATCAGGTGCAAGATGGTAAATTTGTAGAAATTAAATAATAATCAGTCTGTTAATTCACCTGAAACGAAGTGCTGCCCCTCAGGGTGTACTCCGTTTCAGGTTATTTTTTGTGGTTTTTATGGATTATTTTATAGAACTTCTTTTTAGCGGCCTTACCCGCGGCTCTATTTATGCGCTGATTGCTCTCGGGTACACAATGGTATACGGTATCATCGGTTTGATAAATTTTGCCCATGGCGAAATTTATATGATTGGTGCCTTTACCGCTTTTATCGTGGCAACAGTACTGTCGATTTACGGATTTCCATTACTGGCAATTATTATTATTGCCGCTGTTGCCGCAACTGTATGGGCGAGCGCTTACGGTTATACGATTGAAAAAATTGCCTATAAGCCGCTCCGCCAGGCGCCGCGGCTGTCTCCCCTCATCAGCGCTATTGGAATGTCGATTTTCCTGCAGAATTACGTTTTGCTGGCACAGACCTCCGATTTTCTGCCTTTCCCCGAGCTTATCCCCGACTTCGAATTTATGGAGCCTGTGGCCCATATCGTAGGGTCCTCGGATCTGGTTATTCTTATAACAACAACTGTCGTCATGTTAATCCTGACTTACATTATCAAGTTCACCCGTGTAGGCAAAGCAATGCGTGCAACTGCTCAGGACAGAACAATGGCCATGCTTGTCGGCATAAATGTTAACAAAATTATTTCGGCCACCTTTATTATAGGATCAGCGCTGGCTGCCATAGGAGGCCTTCTTATTGCCTCTCATATTGGCCAGATCAATTTTTATATTGGCTTTATCGCAGGTATTAAAGCTTTTACTGCGGCGGTCCTGGGAGGGATTGGATCCATTCCTGGAGCTGTGCTTGGAAGTCTCGTCCTTGGACTTACTGAAAGTTTTGCAACCGGTTATATTTCAAGCGATTATGAGGATGTATTCGCATTTTCCCTTCTGGTTCTTATCCTGATCTTTAAACCATCAGGGCTGCTTGGAAAGTCTGAGACACAGAAAGTATGATAAAAAATAAGGTAAAGACTATTTATAATGTTACCGCTTAAAGAGTTTTCCAAAGCACTCGGCGTTTCTCTCTGGTTCGTTTTTTTGACATTTCCCCTGATGGTCGTCAAAGTTGATCCGATTGAGAGAATCATACGCTATAGATGGGACAATTGTGCCTATGTGGCTGTTGTAACTTTCACTGCCTATCTTCTTATGAAATTTTATAATTTGAGGAAGATGCGTGTCGGTGAGACTAAAAAAGAGGTCAAAGAATCTAAAAATATAATTCATTCCATTCTTAATAATAAAAAACAGATGGTTGTTCTCTGCTCTATAGTGCTGGTAATTGCAGCTGTCTTCCCGCAGATCTTCTCCTCATATCAGACCAATGTGATGACCACGGCCCTTATGTACGTGGTTCTCGGCCTGGGGTTAAATATTGTCGTTGGTATGGCAGGACTGCTTGATCTCGGTTTTGTCGCATTTTATGCCGTTGGCGCCTATTCTTATGCCCTTCTTAATCTTCATTTTGGTCTTGGTTTCTGGGCAGTACTTCCCATTGGAGGAGGAATTGCCGCAATTTTTGGTATTCTGCTCGGTTTTCCTGTACTTCGTCTTCGGGGTGACTATCTGGCAATTGTTACCCTTGGTTTTGGTGAAATTATACGTTTGATCCTTGAAAACTGGGGTGAGTTCTCTCAGGGACCCAGTGGTATCTCGAATATTCCGCGGCCCGGTTTTTTTGGTATGGATCTTTCCCTCGCTTCATCCATTACTTATATTTATTACCTGATGGTTATTGGTGTAATCATAACAATATTTGTTGTTAACAGGCTTCAGGATTCTCGACTTGGAAGGGCATGGATTGCCCTGAGAGAAGATGAAGTGGCATGCCAGGCAATGGGTATAGATAAACGTAAAACCAAACTGGTTGCCTTTTCTCTGGGAGCTTTCTGGGCAGGAATAATCGGTGTTGTCTTTGCAGCTAAAACAACTTTTATCAATCCAGCCAGTTTCACCTTTCTGGAGTCTGCAATTATTCTCTCAATAGTCGTTCTTGGCGGAATGGGTTCAATAATCGGTGTAATTATAGGTGCGCTTATTCTTATTTTGATGCCGGAATATTTACGAGCATTGTCTGAGTACAGGATGCTTGCCTTTGGTGGAATTCTGGTTGCAATGATGGTTTTTCGCCCCCAGGGGATGATTGCAAATGTCCGTAGAACGTATAGATTCGAAAAAAAGGAATAGCTTCTTCTTAAAATGAATAGTCCAATACTGAATGTAACCGGTCTCACTATGGATTTTGGCGGGATTCGGGCTCTCGATGCCCTCGATCTTGATGTCAACAGCGGTGAAATTGTTGCCCTCATTGGTCCAAATGGCGCAGGAAAAACAACTTTTTTCAACTGTATAACCGGAATTTATGAACCTACGGCGGGTGATGTTTTTCTTAATTCTCCCTCTTCTTTGGGAAAAGTCAGCCTGAAAGGGCTAAAACCCAATAAGGTTACAGAAAAAGGTCTTGCCAGGACTTTCCAGAATATCCGGCTCTTTAATAAAATGACAGTCCTTGAAAATGTTATGATCGGCAGACATTGCCGGACAAAGGCATTTGTTTTTGGCGCAGTCCTACGAACAAGTGCAACCAGGATAGAAGAAAAGGAAATAGTTGATACCAGCTACGCTATTTTGGAGAAAGTAGGTCTTGATCAGTATGTCAATGAGCTTGCTGAGAATCTTCCCTACGGTGCCCAGAGACGGCTGGAGATCGCGAGAGCCCTTGCCACCGATCCGCTTCTCCTGCTGCTTGATGAACCGGCGGCAGGCATGAATCCGCAGGAAACTATTGATCTTGAAGAGCTGATAAAAGAAATTTCCTCAGAAGGGCAGTCGATTCTTCTTATTGAGCATGATATGAAGCTGGTAATGAGTTTATCTGATCGGATTTTTGTCATGGATTACGGCAAGAAAATTGCCCAGGGAACGCCTGCTGAAATTCGTGAAAATCCTGCGGTGATTAAGGCATATTTAGGGGAAGAG
>JAFDME010000041.1 GCA_019306075.1 Deltaproteobacteria bacterium
CCAACTCCTTTAATGCCCCGGGAAAATCCAGATTATGATATTTCATCATAAAACTGAACACATCGCCAGATTCACCGCAGCCAAAACAGTGAAAAAACTGCTGCCCGCCATGAACTGAAAAAGATGGCGTCTTCTCACCATGAAACGGACATAGGCCGAGGTATCGTACACCACTCTGTTTCAAATCGACGCACTCGCCGATAATCTGAACAATATCCGCCTCCTCTTTTATCCGGGAGACAATATTTTCCTTGAAGTCACTGTCAGTCATATTGCAGTTACAATTCAGGTGTACCTTGCAAAATTTATTTTGCAAGGTACACCTCAGTTTCAGCTATTTTTTCTCAGGAAGTATAAACGGCTTCAATATCCGACGAATTTCCTCACCATGTAAACCTTTAATGACAAAGACTTTACGGCGGGACTGTAAACCGGATTTTAAGATAACATTTTTTTTGGGAATTTTAAGACATTTTGCCAGAAACTGTGCAACCTCACGATTAGCCCTGCCATCAACCGGAGGGGAAGCCACTCCGACCTTCAGCAACCCGTCATACAGCCCCGCTATTCTCTGTCTGGATGATTTAGGCTGAACATAGACACGCAGAACAACTGTTCCATCTTTGGAGGATGAAAGAAAAGACATAACAGACCGTCAGAAAATTCAGCTATTACCAGGATTAAGATCTTCTCCATCAGGTAGCGGGATGCTCTGAAAAAGATCTGAAGAGACCTCCAGTCCCTCCATATACGAAGTGAGCACTGTTTTCAACTCTTCACGCACCTGCACCTTTTTTTGCTGCAGCTCTTCAATTTCCTTCGGCAGCCTGTCAAGTTCTTCCCTGGCAGTGCTGCGCAGTTTTTTCACCTCGGCCTTTGCCTCCTCGATAAGAGTACGTGCCTCCTGCTGACTGGACTGGCGAAGATTATCAGCAAAACTCTGAGCCGCTACAATAGTTGTTTTAAAATCTATTCCCTCTTTCGTCACCTGACTGTTTTCTTCTTCGGCCAACTTCAATTTTTCCCGTAACTCGGCAATTTCCTTTTCTTCCTCAGCCATTGCTTCGTTATCAAAACTTGACTGTTCTTCAAGTTCAGCAATTTTCTCGCTGAAAGTGCTGTTCTCCTCCTCATAGGCTGTAAGACTCTCCTTCAATTCCTCAACCTCAGCTTGCAATTTCTCAATCTCTTCGTCTTTTTCCTTGCATTCATCATATATTATGGCGTTTTTGGTCTCTATATTTTCCTGACCGACCCGTACCTCTTCCTCAAATCTTTCCTGCTCCGCAACCAGGGACTCTATTGCCTCCCTGTGCACACGATTCTGCTCGAGGAGCTCAAAAAAATCTTCGGCGAGAAGTTCCAGATATGACTTCACCTCAATGGCATCATAGCCCCTGAATTTTATCTGAAATTCCTGATCTTTAATTGCCTGTGGTGTAAGCATAGCCGGCTCCATTTTCACTTTTTTGATATTGGAATGACAACAAACCCGGATAACCGGGACTCAGTTGCTTCCCCTTTGACAGACAGAGAACAATCAGCAGAGAGGTGCAAAAAATATTATCCGATACCCATTGCAATCTGCTTCAGGGTCGGCACTAGAAAACTCTGGAGGAACATAATTACCATGATGAGAATCATCGGAGAAAAATCTATCCCTCCCATGCTTATCGGCAGAAAACGACGTATACGGCCAAGAAGGGGTTCTGTGGCCTCTACCAGGAATCGCACAACAGGGTTATAAGGGTCCGCGTTAACCCAGGAAACCACCGCTCTGCCAATGATAATCCACATATAGATTGTCAAAAGAAAATCGATAAGTTTTGCTATAGCCATCATAAAATTATTTACAACAAACATGTATTTCCCCTCTCGGTCAGCTGACCGTGCTCCCCACGGCAACAGTATCACTCACAGTAGAAAGAACCAGACGATCCTTGCCGGAAACCTGCTCCCTGGCTGCCAGTATCATCCCCTGCGAGGTTACACCCATAAGTTTTGCAGGTTTTAGATTAGCTACAACTATCACCTGCCTGCCAATCAGCTCCGATGGGCGGTAATATTCCGCGATACCGGCAACTATGACCCTCTCTTCAGGCACCCTGACGGTTAACGCCAGTAATTTTTCTGATTTTTTAACAGGCTCCGCTGCAACAATTTCTGCTACTCGGAGATCAAGCTGAGCAAATGTATCAAATGAAATAAGCCCCTCATCAATCAGAGCGGGCTCCCTGACCTTTTCTTTTGGTGCTGTGGATTTTTCTTTTTTACTCTCTTTTTTCTTTTTACGATCCAGTCTCGGAAACAGTGCTTCAACCGGCTTTAAGGCAGTTCCCGCGGCTAACCCGCCCCAGTTTCCACCAGGGTCAAGAAAACGATCAGTATCACTTTTCCCGTCAAGCCCCAACCCTTCCATCATCTTAGCCGCTGTCGCCGGCATTACCGGCTGTAAAACCAGAGCCACGATCCTCAGACACTCCAGCAGGTTGTAGAGTACACTCTCCAGTCTCACAGCCTTTGTTTCATCCTTAGCCAGAGTCCACGGTTCATTCACAACAATATATTTATTGGCCGTACCGATCAGATCCCAGACTGCCTGAAGGGCCTGATGAAAACGAAATTCGGCCATTGCCTCGCGGTAAATCGGCACCATCGCCTTCACCGCCGCAGAGAGAACGTCATCCTCTTCTCCAGACTCAGCCGGCTCGGGCACTTCCCCTCCCCGATATTTATACACCATCGCCATGGTTCTGCTGTAAAGGTTGCCGAGATCATTTGCAAGATCAGCATTCCGCCGGCCTGTAATCGCCTCGGAACTGAAAGAAGAGGCAAGCCCGAAAGACATTTCCCTTAAAACAAAGTACCTCAGCGTATCAATCCCGTACTCTTCCACCAGAAGACCGGGCCGCACAACATTACCGATACTTTTCGACATTTTAGTGTCGTCCACATTCCAGTAGCCGTGGACATGCAGCTTCCTGTAGAGAGGCACACCCATGGCCATAAGCATTGTCGGCCAATAAATAGCATGAGGTTTAAGGATATCTTTGGCAACGAGATGCTCAGCAACAGGCCAGAAGGCAGCATAGTCAGACCCTTCCGGGTAGCCAAGTCCGGTAAGATAGTTGATCAGTGCATCAAACCAGACATAGGTGACAAATTTATCATCAAAAGGCAATTCAATCCCCCATTTCAAACGGCTTTTAGGCCTCGAAATACACAGGTCCTCCAGGGGCTCGCTGAGAAAGGAAAGGACTTCATTACGGTACCTTTCAGGAGTTATAAAGTCCGGATTTCCTCTGATATGATCGATGAGACGCTGCTGGTAGTTTGACATGCGAAAAAAATAGTTCTGCTCAGCTATCTCCTTTGGAGGCACCTGATGATCCGGACAGTTCCCCTCCACAAGCTCTTTTTCGGTAAGAAAGCGTTCACAGCCCCGACAGTACAATCCGGTATACTCATCAAAATAGATATCACCATTGTCGTATACCCTTTGCAGAATGTTCCGCACGGTGGCGATATGATCAGGGTCAGTGGTGCGAATAAAATTATCGGGTACTATATCGAGCAGAGGCCAGGTGTCACGAAACATGGTGCTGATCCTGTCAACATACTCCTTCGGAGCCACATTTTCCCTTTCTGCAGCCTCAACAATTTTGTCTCCATGCTCATCTGTACCGGTCTGAAATCGAACATCTTCACCGCACAGCCGTTTGAAACGGCTGTATGTGTCTGCAACAATGGTGGTATAGGCGTGCCCCAGATGCGGCTGAGCATTAACGTAGTAAATAGGTGTAGTAATATAAGTTGTCATAAATAGTCCGCTTAACAGTCATCCTCTCATTTTTTTCTCTTTTCTTTTGCAGGCGCCTTCTTCTTCACATACTGATAGGTCTTCCATTCATCTCTCTGCAGGATTACATCCTCACCATCGTCATTTTCGGCCTGTATTGATTCCTGCAGAGGGTTCTGTCGTTTTACACGGAATTTACTCTCTCCTATCCAGATTTGCTTGCCCGGCCTGGGCATACCTTTTCGCTGTCTTTTATAGGTATCGTATTCATAGGTCAGACAACAGAGAAGCCGATTACAGACACCTGATATCTTTGACGGATTAAGGGGCAAATCCTGTTCTTTGGCCATCTTAATCGAAACAGATTCAAATTTCCGGATAAAGGAGGAACAACAGAGTTCACGGCCACAGGTACCTATTCCACCTATCATCTTTGTCTCATGGCGAACTCCGACCTGCCGCATCTCAACCCTGGTACGAAATTCCTGAACAAGATTTTTGACAAGTGCTCTAAAATCCACCCGGTTATCAGCAGTAAAATAGAAAATTATTTTACTGCCGTTAAAAAACCGCTCCACCCTGACAAGCTGCATACTTAACTTATTTTTATCAATTAGCGAATTGCAGATGGAAAAAGCACGTTCTTCATAGAGGATGAGGTTGGCATATTTCTGCTGTTCCTCGCTGCTTGCCAACCGACTGATCTCAAAAGTTGATCGGCAACTCTTCCCCCCGCATCCCCGTATGGGTGCACCACCTGCTACTCTTGCCGGTTCGGGCCCGTGGTCAGTTTTTACCATCACCGCCGAACCGGGGGGCAGATGAAAGAGTATCGAGGAGGCTGTAAACTGCTGCCCCTCTTTTCTAAACTGTATGCGATAAAACGTTATCTCTTGCTCCGGCACAGCCCTGACAACGTCCACTTTTTCAACTATTTCCGACATATGGTCATAACCTCAAACCCTGATAAACGGCTCAACCCGTATTTTCCATAAAACCATCATTTTCGTTCCTGCCCGGGATCACTGTAATTTAAACAGCAGCACCTCACATACCAGCAATTTGTTGCAGTTTCGGGCAAGTGCTCTCTGTGCTGAATCGATGGCCTGCACCTTAGCAAATAGTTGTCCGGAACTCCAGCTTTTCAATGGTGACAATTCTAAATCCACGCCCGAAAATTGCAGTATGGTTTCTTTGGAACAGGCCGGCACACGTGCAGCAACAAGCAGATCCCGGAACCAAACCTTTAAAAGCCCCAGCAGATGCTCCAGATTTTCCTGTAGTTCAGCCATTTTTGCCGCAAGCTTAATAAGAACACCGATATCCGCATCTGCTCCAGATTGCCCGGACGACAAAACAGCCACAATATCTTTCCACAGTTCTACTATGTCAGTTTCTTTCAACAGAAGAGCTCTACCGGGACTTCCTTCACTAAGATGCGCCAGCAGCAGCGCTTCCGCAGAACTAACACCATGCCCTTTAAGAATCCTGGCAGTATCATCATTACTGAGGCGACAGAAGGGGACAACCTGACATCTTGATGTCAGTGTTGCCAGTATCTCCCGGGAGGCGTCCGCGGTAAGAATCAGAAGATTGTTCTCCGGCGGCTCCTCCAGGGTTTTCAGCAGGCTGTTTGCCGCCTCCTGCCGCATGGTATGTACATCCTCCAGGATAACCACCCTCATTGCCGACTCATATGGTGGATATGAAAGATTCCTGGACAAATTCCTCACCTGATTAATCCTGATTCCTCCCTTCTCCGAAGAGACCACCATAAAATCCGGATGATTTCCGGAATAAAACTTCAAACAGGAAGAACAGATTCCACAGGCGCCAATAGTTGAAGAGTCCCGGCAATTTATTGCTGCCGCAAACCCTCTCCCGAAAAGCTTTCTGCCAACCCCCTCGGGACCTTTAAAAATAAAGGAGTGGGGAATCCGGTCAGTCACAAGAGAACGTTTCAGCATTTCTCCGGCCCTCTCATGACCAAGGAGACGGGTAAAACAGAGTGGGGTTTTTTCAGCCATCAATCAACTCTCCCGGTTACGAAAACAGAGACGGCTGGTGGCGAAGAGAGGAGGACTCTTTTTTCTCCTCCGACACCGGTTTTTTCTCAAAACCACCCAGATAAAGATACCTCTCAAGGGTGCGCTGATATTCCGTCCAGCTCAAATCCACGCTGTTCATCTTTCGACGCAGCTGTTCAACGAGGTTCATTTTTGCATCAAGATCATCCGCAAAGCTCAACACCAGAGCCTCAACAGTCATCGGCACGGCAGGTGAACCAAATTCCTGTCGCCCATGGTGACTCAGGATAAGATGCTGCAACTGCTCCAACAGATCTTTCGGGAAATTATTAATCCGTCCGGCAGCCTCGGCAATCATTTCACTGCCGATAACCAGGTGTCCCTTCAACCGCCCTCTGACAGTATATTCAACCACACCATTACCGACCTCCAGCTCCTCAAGTTTTCCGATATCATGCAGGAGTGCACCTGCTACCAGCAGGGAATGATCGACACCCTCATAATGTTCCGCCAGAAAATTACATACCCCTGCTGTTGAAAGAGAATGCTCCAGCAACCCTCCAATATAAGCGTGATGGATACCTTTTGCCGCAGGAGCGTCCTGAAATCGTATCCACCAGTCACTTTTATCAAAAAAATAGTTAAGCAGTTTCTTAAGATACGGATTTTTGATGGTGTGAAAAAAAGTCTGCAGCTCATCTGCCATTTGCTGACGATTTTTCGGAGACACCGGAAAATAATCACCGAGCTCCACCGTCGACTTTGCAACGGGCTGAACCGAGTCAATCTTCAGCTGCAGACTGTCACGGTAGGATTGCACCATGCCGCCCACCCTGACAATTTCGCCCGGCCTGCATATTTTCTGCAACTGCAGCGCATTTTCCCATACAGGACCACCCAACTCACCACTACGATCCATCACCGTCAGGATAAGATAAGGTTTTCCCGCCTTGGTCTCCGAGAGTCGTGCGGATTTTACCAGGAACAGTTCATCAACCCGCTCCCCCTCTTTTAACTGATCAATAAAAATATTCTTCCCCATATCCTTTGCCGACTCCCGGTTATATAACTTTCATGCTTTATTGTGAAAATATTTAATGGATGTTAAAACAGAAAGCGAACAAAGAGAAACGATTTTTTCACTCTTGATCAATTTCATAATCAATGCCATAATATCACGCTTTATACCTGTCTCACCTCAACAATCCATCTATTTGGGAATGCCTCCATGAAAAAGCAGATGATTATATCAGTAATGTCCAAAGATCGCCCAGGAATTATTGCCTCCATAACAGGTGCCATCTATAAGCTTGAAGGGGATGTATCCGACCTGAATCAGTCGGTTCTCTGCAATTACCTGAATATGATCTTAAGTGTCTCTTTTAACGAAAATGTAAACAAAGAAGATCTGATAGCAGAAATTTCTCATATTAAAACCGAGTGCAAGTTTGAAGTTTCCATAAAGGAGATCGATCAGGGGGGAGAAAAAATCCCTCCCCCTGAAGAAACTTATATCATGACGGTACATGGTCCCAACAGAACAGGTCTTGTCTATGGTATAAGCCAGTTTTGCGCGGACCACACTATTAATATTCTCGACCTGGCGACTACCCTGAAAGGGAACCGCTTCTCCATGGTTTTGCAGCTCGACCTGCAGAACTGCCCGTCCCCCATAGAAACTGTGCAATCCGCACTCGAGGACTATTCAGAACAGAGCGGTCAAACCATCACCATGCAGCATAATGATATTTTTCAGGTAACCAACGAAGTTACTCTGCATTAGTACCTTACTCCTGAAAGCCTGTAATAAAAAACAGGCGAGCACCCTCAAAGACAGGGCATAAACTCCGACTCCGGGAAAACCTTAAACCACAGAGGACGCAGAGAGCACAAAGAAGGCAAAAAATATTCTTTCTCTGTGCTCTCTGTGCTCTCTGTGGTGAGAAGATGGAGGTTCCGGGTTGCGGGCGAAGAAAAACCTTCGGAAAACTTATCCGTAAAAATTCCTTATAATCAAGTTGTTCAACCAGAAAACCATATAACACCAAGAAGGGACAAAGGAAAACCATGCTACGCTCAGACCAGATCCTTGCCACTGTTGAGATGATCCAGAAAGAAAACCTGGATGTCCGCACAGTCACAATGGGTATCAACCTCCTTGACTGCCGGGCTGAATCTCTTGAAAAAACGTGCAAAAATATCAAGAAAAGAATTCATCATTTTGCAGGAAATTTTGTTGCCACCTGCGATAAAATGAGCAGGAAATTCGGCATACCGGTGGTAAATAAGCGTATTTCCGTAACACCCATTGCATTCGTCGGAGCCGGACTGAAAAAATCCGATTTTATTGCAATTGCTGAAACTCTTGACCAGGCGGCAACTGATGTCGGCGTTGACATCCTTGGTGGTTTTTCAGCCCAGCTGGAAAAGGGAATGACAGAGACTGACAGGGAGTTCATTGACTCTATTCCTGAAGCAATTTCCCGGACTGAAAAAATCTGTGCATCCGTAAATATTGCGACAACTCAGAAGGGTATCAATATGGACGCTCTGGCCATGATGGGAACCACAGTTAAAGATCTGGCTGAAAAAACCGCCGACTCCGGAGGGTTCGGCGCTGCCAAATTTGTCGTTTTCTGCAACCAGCCTGGTGACAACCCTTTTATGGCCGGTGCCATCCATGGTCTTGAAGAGGCTGACGCAGTACTCAACGTCGGAGTCAGTGGTCCCGGAGTCATCGCCCGGTCCCTGGAGCGACTCATTAAAAGGCATCCCATGCCGGGCAGCCTGAAACTCGACGAACTCGCCGAAGAGATCAAGCAGACAACGTTTCGGGTCACCCGCTGCGGGGAACTCATAGGCCGTGCGGTGTCCGGAGCTCTTAAAGTAGAATTCGGTGTAGTTGATCTCTCTCTTGCTCCGACGCCAACTGTCGGAGACAGTGTGGGAGAACTTTTCAAAATTCTCGGAGTCGATGCAGTCGGAGCCCCGGGTTCTACCGCTATCCTGGCAATGCTCAATGACGCGGTGAAAAAAGGAGGTGTTTTTGCGTCCAAAAACGTTGGCGGACTCAGTGGTGCCTTTATTCCGGTAATGGAGGACGCTGTACTAGCAGAGGCTGTAGGCAATGGTTCCCTCTGTCTGGAGAAACTCGAGGCAATGACCTGCGTCTGCTCAGTAGGACTGGATATGGTGCCAATACCGGGTGATACTGATGCCAAAACCATTTCTGCCATTATCGCCGATGAAATGGCATTGGGGATGGTTAATGCCAAAACCACAGCAGCCAGACTTATTCCCGTGCCGGGAAAAAAGGCGGGGGAATTGGTAAGCTTTGGAGGCCTTTTTGGAGCCAGTCCCATAATGGAGGTAAGAAACAGTGGCCAATCCTCCCGATTTATCGACTGGGGTGGAAGAATGCCGGCACCAATTCACAGTTTTAGGAACTAAAGCGGGCGCTGCCCGCAACCCAGGTTATTAAACTGTTAGGCTGTTAGGAAAAGCAAAAAAACAGGCCGAAGCTGAACCAGCAACGACCTGTTTTTACTTCGGTTTACTTTTTGACCTCAGTTTCTGTCCTTTCCTTCCATCATCAAATCTGGAGGTCCAAGCCAGGCTCCCTTCAACAACAGGTTGAAATATGCCCATTTAAACATCAGCTTTGCCATATGGTTCATCTCAGTATCTTTCAGCAGACTGAGTGGTCCCACCGCCGGAAAAGGATATTTCCCGGTAAGCGGCTCAGTATCATAATTAAAATCTATTATATAGGCTTTCCCGAAGCCTGATTCTATGAATCAGACCGCATGGCCGTCCGACCGGGCATGCTGCTCACCTCCCGAAATATACGCCATGATATTCTCATGCAGGACATCTCCCTGAAAATGAGCCACTGCACCAGCCTTAGACGTTGGCACATCCGTACCATCTCCCAGCACCCAGACGTTATCCCGTCCTTCAGGCTGCAGAGTAGTTTTATCCACGGGAATATAACCCATGGGATCTGCGACTCCGGAATCGATCATCACCTGGGAACCAAAGTTCGGCGGAATGGACACCAGCAGATCATAGTCGACCTCGGTGCCGTCATAGGCCTGAATCACCTTTTTGGTATGATCAACCGATCCCAGGGAAAAATTGGGGGTAATCTTAACATTCTTATCCCCGCAGGCCTCAGTAAGAACCCGCGTTGCAACCGGTTTGGTAAAGGCACCGGCAAGGGGAGTGACAAACTCAATTTCAACTTTATCACGAATACCGCGTTCATGAAAATGCCAGTCGGCAAGAAAAGCAAACTCCAGGGGTGCAACCGGGCACTTGATGGGCATTTCTGCAATATTTACCACAATTTTACCGCCATCAAATTTTTTCAGGGCCTTACCAAGTTCCTGGCAGTCATTAAATCGGTAGTAACCGTGAATATCCTTACCCCAGCCCTCCTTCAAACCTTCAATTTCTTCAGGCCTTATGTCACAACCGGTGGACATGACAAGAATATCATATTTAAATATTCCCTCACTGGCGGTAGTTATCTCCTGTTTATCCCAGTCAACACCGGTGATTTCAGAGATTACAAAATCAATTCCGGGTTTAATAAACTCCCTCCGGCTTCTTCTTATATCCTTTGGCTTATTGATATCAAATGGCACAAAGAGAAAACCGGGCTGATAATAATGGACATTATCCTTATCAATCAAGGTAATGGACCAGTCATCATCCAGGTCATTTCTCAACTTGTTTGCCATCATAGTGCCGCCGGATCCGGCACCGAGTATGACGAGTTTTTTCATGATACCTTTATTCTCCTTTCAGCTCGTGGTCTTTACAACTGCCTTACGGCAGTTCCTTAGTACCTTGTAAACCATTTCCTCGTTGCCGGAAGCAGTTTAACAAAGGTACTCATCCCGGTTTACTATCAATTCTCATCCTGACAGGCCAGCAGACAAGTCCCCACTGCCTGCAAAATCATAAAAAAGAAACCGAGGGCCTCCTGAACCTTTGGATCATTCACCCGCTTAATCATCCCCAAAGGTCCTACCGGTTCAATCTTTGATAAATCCAGATTTTTAATGGTCCTGCTGATTTCATCCACCTGTTTTTCATTACAGTCAAGCCGCTTCAATGCAGACATCATGGTACCAGTTAGCTTGACCAGACCGCTTCCCTGCTGAAGACTGTCAAGCCAGATATTGAGGCCATTAATAATGTCGGTCTCCTTTATCACTGCTCCAACTTCCTTCACCAGTTCCGTCATCGGCTGAATCATGTTAAGCAGATCACTCAGGGTGTGAATATTGATCAAAACGGTATGCAGCAGATTACCAAGTTTTTCCGCCTGAAATTCCCCTTCATGCAGGGAGTTCAGGAATCGTAAGACTTTTGGATACAAAAGTTGAAGAACGGGAGCCATTTCATCCCTGAATTCAACGCCCGCTTTAAGGAGATCCAACCCCTCTCCCATGGTGTCCATATTGGTAACTGTCTTTCTCAGAAGAATGACCAACTCATCCATATGAACTTCACCTTCAAGCTCTCTAAAAAACTGAGTAGTTTTCGGATAACTCCTGCTGTCACCCGATTTTGCCACATTTTTCGATTCATCACCGGTCTGCATTTCCCGTACAACCTCGCTCAACTCCTCAAGGCTGGCCAGCAGGATTTTTGCAAGATCAGCAAGCTTTCCCCCGGCGTGTTCATCTTCAATCTCCTGCAGCAGCCCGGTCACTCCGGACGGAGGCCGTTTAAAAGCCGGTTCGAGATCCTGTTTCAGTTCCTGAAGAATATCTGATTTTAAAGACTTCACTTCGTCACTGAGTTTATCGAGCTTTTCCAGAATCAACGCTTCATTCATCTTTTCACTCACTGGCTTAGGTTCGAAATAAGAGTTCTTTGATTGTGAACGTCATGGGATCTGCGATACAGCACTACATCGAAGTACGTCACAATGTGGTGTCTCGCCATGTAGTACCATGTTGCAGGAAAAAAGAAAAGAAAGAAAAATTATTCCACTGCAGTTTTGTTCGGATGAACAGCGGTAAAGAAAAGAGAAACTAGCCGGGGAAGAACAGGTAGAGATCCAGTAAGCAGCAGGTAAAATACCAATTAACGCTAAGTTAACGGGTTGAGAAAAATGAATTTCCGACTACATACAATGAGGTACATACTTGACAGGTTTTTTGCAGGAAGCGGGTTGACATCAAACTCTCTGCGGTAACGGGAAGAGGATTTGATGCCAACAACAGGTCAGGTATTAGCGCTGAAAGCTGTTTATGAAAAAACAGGCTACGCAGCCGCCTGCCAGGCTTCTGTCAGCCTCTCCACCAGATATTCGGCCAGTCCCTCTTCATCTGCAAACATATCAAAACAGTAACCGTCATCTCCGGCCAGACCTCCGGGGATAACCTCCCCACGTTCTTCAGGATCTGATATCATATCACCATAAAAACAGACAGACAGCCACCTCTCTGCAGGATCATCATCAATCAGGTCAATCATGGCAAAAAGATCCCTCTCTTTCTGGCTCTTTCGTTTTGGTCTGATGGAATAACTGACACCGGGTCTGGCAACAAACTGCAGATCAACATCCTCCATTTTTCTTACGGTATCAAAAAACAGCTGCAGCCATTTTTGCATCGGATGCTCCTGTTCATCCTGCCACTTTTGAAGAAAAGAACCGATCTCAGCGTCAACATTCTTTTTCTCTGTCATATCAAACCCCCATTGATTATTTCATCCAAAAAAACCGACAAAAGCTGTTCAACCCGCTCCGACCGATATTTCACGACAACAAAACCGGGCCAATGTTGTGAAATAAATGTCAAGATGTTACTGTTGCAGCCTCCCGAAAAAAGCACTTTTTCAAAATACTTTTAAAAAACAGTTACCGCCACAAATAGATGTTACTCATTCTTGCACCTTCAAAAACGCAAAAATTTATAAGCCGTGATTTTTTTCGCTTTACACAACCACTCCTGCTTGAGAAAAGTTGCTTTCTTGCCGACCATCTGAAATCGCTCAGCAGACCAGAACTTGCTGATATTATGAAATTGAGTAAAAAACTGACCGATGAAACCTACAACCGTATCCATAACTTCACCCCCCCGCTAACCATCAGGAACAGCCGCCAGGCTATTTTTACCTTTCAGGGAGATGCTTACTCCCAGCTGAACCCGGGGGATTACAGTGAGGAAGAACTGCTCTATAGCCAGAAATATCTGCACATACTCTCCGGACTCTATGGGATTTTGCGCCCTCTGGATCTCATCTTTCCTTACAGACTTGAGATGGGATTAAAGCTGAACATACCGGCTGCCGGAAATCTCTACCACTACTGGGGAGATGAGCCCACCAGAATTATCAACTCATCACTTACAGAAACAGATTCCACCAGACTGGTGAATCTTGCCTCCACCGAGTATATAAAGGCGGTAAACAGACAGAAACTTGATGGAGAACTTATCACAGTTGTCTTCAAACAGAAAAAAAACGGGAACTACAAAACCATTCCCATCTATGCCAAAAAGGCGAGGGGGCTGATGACTCACTTCGCCATTGTCAACCGGATAGAAAAAGCTGACGACCTGAAATCATTTGACCTGGATGGATATATCTATAGCAGGAACGAATCGACAAAAGGGATCTGGCTGTTTAAAAAAGAACTTGATTAGCACAGGGCCTCAACTTCAATATTCAGCAGCCTCGTGGAACCGCTGTGTTACAGCAGAGTGCCGGCAAACCCTCAGAGAAAGTATTTCACCAGAAAAAAACCAGCCACAAGCAGCACCATGAAGACCAGGGAAAGGATATTAAAATAACGATCGATAAACTGTTTTATACCGGGACCAAACTTCCAGATAAGACCAGCAACCAGAAAAAACCTGGCAGATCTTGCAAAAAGAGAGACCACCATAAAGGTAATAAAGCTGGCATGCACAGATCCGGCGGTGATGGTGAAAAGTTTATAGGGAATAGGGGTAAAACCGGCTATAGCAACTATCCACACATCATATTCTTTGAAATAGTGCTGCACCAGTTCATATTTGTCGAGAATACCATACCATTCGACTATCGGCATCCCCACACTGTCCATAAACCAGTAACCCAGGCCATAACCAAATCCTCCTCCAAGGACAGATCCAAAAGAGCAGATTGCGGCATAACGAAAGGATTTAAGGGGAATTGCCACGCACATGGCAATAAGGAAAACATCAGGAGGAAGCGGGAAAAAGGAGGATTCAACAAAGGCGACCAGAAAGAGAACCCAGACTCCATGCGGGCCACTGATCCACTCCATGCACTGGTCATACATCCTGCGCAACATACCGGCTTTTACAGTCCCGCTAGCCTCGCCAGCCATAGGCTCCCACCAGATCGACAAAACGTACACTGGCCAGGTTAATCACCTCCACCAGTCCCTCTCGTTTAATGAACAGTTTCAGCTCCTGCACATGCTGATCCCCTATGGGCATAACAAGTCGGCCGGGATCCGCAAGTTGCGCGGTAAGCGGTTCCGGGATATCCGGTCCACCGGCAGTGACAATAATGGCGTCATACGGGCCGTTATCAGGCCAACCCAATGTTCCATCATCAAGTTTGGACCTGATATTGTAATAACGCAGCTGGTCAAACACTTTCCGTGCCCCGGCGAGAAGAGAATTCACTCTTTCCACCGTGAACACTTTTTTGCATAACCGGGAAAGCACTGCCGCCTGATACCCCGACCCTGTACCAACCTCGAGGACTTTTTCATCCCCCTGGAGATGGAGAGCCTGAGTCATGAAGGCAACAATATAAGGTTGTGATATTGTCTGTCCGGCACCAATGGGCAGAGGGTGGTCACCGTAGGCTTTTGCCCGCATGGCATCATCGACAAAGAGGTGGCGGGGCACTTCTGCCATTGCAGCCAGAGTTCGTTCATCAACGATATCACGGCTCAGGAGCTGCTCCCTCACCATTTTTTCCCGGCCGGTCCCATACTGGTCTATCACTTTTTTTTCTCTTGCCAGGAATAATCATCCGCCCAGTCTAAATCATCTTCATCTGATTGAGAAAAAGTGCAGCCGGTTACAACTCCATGATCAATTGTCACCACTACCTGACTGTATTCAGGGTGACCGATATATTTGCCCGCATACGG
>JAFDME010000287.1 GCA_019306075.1 Deltaproteobacteria bacterium
GCTTTTACGAAGTAAGGTACTAAATTACCACAGAGGACAGAGAGATTACAGAAAAAAAGATATTCAGCTCACTGCACCTTTTTTATGGCCTTGCTGCATTTTATTGGTGTCAGCCGTAAATGAGACGGGGCGGCAACAGGACAACATCGGGAAAGAAGGTGAGGAAGAGAGTGATGGCTTAAGAATCGCCGCTACAGTCTGTGCGATAGCGATTCGAATTTTGAGATAATGATTGCCTTGTTCTGTATATGTAAGTTACTCTGCCGTTTTTTATCAACTGCTTACGTTGATAATATTGTTAAGGCTTACAATTTTAAAGGCCTGAGTCAAAAAGGCTGGTATCCCGAAAATGTGCCCTGGGGGTACAATGACGTATCGGGCTTTTTTCAACCCCGACGTATTGGAGAGATATGAGAAAGCATAATAGAGCAGCGGAGAGTCTCAGGCCGGTTTCCATTGAGAAAGGGATTCAATTTCAGGCGTACGCATCTGTACTCATTCGTATGGGGAATACTCATGTTATCTGTGGTGTTTCCGTGGAGGATAAAGTACCTCCGTTTCTCAAGGACAGCGGGCAGGGATGGATAACCGCCGAGTATGGCATGCTGCCCTGCGCAACAGACAGCAGATATCGAAGGGAAACCCATGGTAACTCCGGCAGGACTATGGAGATTCAGAGGCTTATCGGCAGAAGTCTACGGATGATGGTTGATCTGAAGACTATAGGGGAAAGGACGCTGCGTGTTGATTGTGATGTTTTGAATGCGGATGGCGGGACTCGAACCGCCAGTATTACCGGTGGTGCACTTGCCGTAAGAGATGCCCTGCGGAAACTTGTAGCTGAGGGAAGACTCGAGAAGATGGTTGAGATAAAACCGGTTGCCGCAATTTCGGCAGGGATCAAGGATGGAACTGCTCTGCTTGATCTTGACTACAGTGAAGATTCTTCTGCCGAGACGGATGCCAATTTTGTTATGTCTGAAGATGGCAGATGGATAGAAATTCAGGCCACTGCTGAAGGAAAACCATTTAGTGATGAAGGTTTTCGGCAGATGAAAATACTTGCGGGGAAGGGTATAGAAGAGCTTTTTGAGTTATGGCGGGAGGGGGAGGAATGAGGAGAAAGGAGGAGGAAATTACTGATATCCGGGAAATAGAAAAACTGCTGAAAGAGTGTACGGTTGGTCGTCTGGCTACTATGGGCAGGGACGGTTTTCCATATATTACGCCACTGAATTATGTTTACCACCAGGGAGCGATCTATTTCCATTCTGCCCCTGCTGGTGAAAAACTGGAAAATATTGCAGCCAACCCGCAGGTCTGCTTTGAGGTTGATACACCTCTCGCTTATCTGGATACGGCTTATGATCCGGATAAACCGCCATGTGCTGTGAGTCAGCTTTATAAAAGTGTTATCATTCGCGGCAGGGCCGAGATTATTGAAAGTATGGAAGAAAAGGTAGCAGCTCTCAATGCACTTATGGCTTCCCATGAACGGGTGGAGGAGTTTATCGGAATAACAGAAGATCAATCTGCTGTCAAACGATGTGTCGTAGTTGTGGTTCACGTTGAGTTCCTTACTGCAAAGAGCAATGATGCTTCCAGAAAAAGTGGTGCTGAAAAAGAGAAAATTCGGGAATATTTAAAAAAAAGAGATCTGGAAGGGGATAGGAATGCTGCCCGGCAGATTGTATAGTCCGTCAGATGAGTTACGGGTGTCAGATTTAGAGTTGAGGACTAATCAACAGTATGTTCAAGTCATTTTTTAGAAGCAGAAGATGGTTAACCTGGGCCTATGGGGGAGCAGCCGTACTGCTGTTTGCTCTGTTTATTCAAGTTGAGCTGACGGTGAAGATTAATGTGTGGTACGGCGGGTTTTATAATATTTTACAAAAGGCAACCGAGCATGAGGTAAGCGAGCTTTGGCAGGAGATGGCTAAATTTGCCAGGATCGCTTTTCCCTATGTTCTTATTGCTACTCTGACCTCCTATTTTACCAGGGTTTACGCCTTTAAATGGAGGGAGGCGATGACATTTTCCTATGTCGAGAAATGGCAGAAGGTGGATGAAGAGGTGGAGGGTGCCAGTCAGCGTCTTCAGGAGGATATTTATCGTTTCGCCAGAATTTTTGAAAGCCTGGGTCTTCAGGTTATGAGGGCAATTTTGACCTTGATTGCCTTTCTTCCCATTCTCTGGGGGTTGAGCAAGGGGGTTGATATTGATTTTATCAGGGATGTTCCCGGAAGCCTGGTCTGGGTAGCGCTCCTGGTTTCCCTGGGCGGGCTGGTTATTTCATGGTTTGTGGGTATCAAACTGCCGGGGCTTGAATATAATAATCAGAAAGTTGAAGCCGCTTTTCGTAAAGAGCTTGTCTATGCAGAAGACGATAAGATAAATTTTGGTAAGACTGAAACCATTGTAGAACTGTTTGTCGGTTTGAAATTCAATTATAACAGGTTGTTTCTGCACTATGGTTATTTTGATATATGGGTGAATTTCTTTGAACAGCTGATGGTTATTGTGCCATACCTGATCATGGGACCGGGACTCTTTACCGGACTTATTACTTTGGGTGTACTGGTACAGGTGTCAAATGCTTTCAGCAAGGTCCGTGAATCATTTTCTGTTTTTATTGGCAACTGGACAACCATTACGGAGCTTCGTTCGATTCATAAACGTTTAAAAGAATTTGAGCATAATATAGGATATTGATTAGTACCTTACTTCGTAAAAGCTGTAATAAAAAACAGGTAAGCAAAGACTCCGAGGAAATGAGGGAAGTATTCAGCCGTAAAAATAGGTCGACCTCCAAGGTACTTACTTGCAGCTTGTCTGTGTTAGGCTACAGGTTGGACTGGACGAAGGTATCGGGAAGGCTGTTTACTGTTTATATGGTCGACCCAGTCCTTCGGGTGGTACCCCACTGAACAATGTAATCAGTCTGGAAAAAATCCTGTTTCTGCTCCGTTGCCCTGCATTTATGAGGACAAGTGTACAGATCATCAGGGGGAAGGGGGCGACCTGGAAGATCTGTGGCGGGATTGATGTGAAATAGTCCTGGAAATAGATACCGAGAAGCTGCAGCAGGCCAAAAAAATAGGCACCTGCTGCAACCCGGAGTGGATGCCATCCTCCGAAAATCACAAGCGCCAGAGCAATCCAGCCGATACCTTCACATCCCTGTGGATGGCCCCATCCCGGTTTGACACTCAGTGAAAAGGCAGCTCCTGCCAATCCTACCAAACCACCTCCAATGATTGTATAGAGGGTCTGTACACGAACGGGGTTTATCCCTCTTGCCCAGCATCCGTGAGGGTTCTCTCCAACACTGCGCAGTATGAGGCCTGCTCTTGTACGGTAGAGGAAATAGCAGCATCCCGGGATAGCGAGAAAACTTAAATAAACTATAATAGAGTGGGAAAAGAACGCCTCTCCCACAAGGGGAATTTTCGAAAGAATCGGGATCGGCAGGGGCTCCAGCTGCGGGCCCTGCTGCCTGGAATAGGGATTACCGAGGAAATAGGCAAGATCCCGGCAGAGAAAGGTGAGGGCAAAACCAACCGCCACTTGAGACTGGCCGAGTCTGACACCGGTTATGGCAAGGAGCGCAGCGACAGATGCTCCCGCTGCGGTGGCCGCTGTAAACCCCAGCAGGAGCGAACCGCTTTTAACAGCAATAACGAAGCCGGTCATCGCACCCAGCAGGATGGTGCCGTCAAGGGAGAGGTTCACAACACCCACTTTTTCAGTAAGGGTTTCTCCAAGGGATGCCAGTACCAGGGGGGCAGCCATTACTGCTATGGCGGCTATAAGTGAAGAGATTGATATTTCCATTGGT
>JAFDME010000288.1 GCA_019306075.1 Deltaproteobacteria bacterium
TCCAGGGAATTGGTGCCGGTTTTATTCCCGCTGTTCTCAACACTGAAATCATTGATGAGGTGATTACCGTCAGTAACGATAACGCTTTTGAAACCGCCAGAGAACTGGCAACCAGTGAGGGAATCCTCTGCGGTATTTCCAGTGGAGCAGCAGCTTGGGCGGCAAGGGAAGTGGCAAAACGACCTGAAAATGCAGGTAAAAATATCGTGGTAATCCTGCCGGATACCGGCGAAAGATACCTGAGCACTCCTCTCCTGAAGGAGTGAGGTAAGTTGAACCCGGTGCTATGCCTGGGAGACCCGGAAGACTTCTTCTATGGTGGTTACACCCTGAACAACCTTCATTGCACCGTCCCGACGCAGGGTAATCATACCATTCTCCACGGCGCGGCTCTTGATCTGATTTGCATCAGAAGTCTGCAGAACAAGAGCCTTCATATCCTGACTCATCAGCAGCAGCTCAAATATTCCGCACCTTCCCCTGTATCCCGTATGATGACAGTTAACACACCCTCGCCCGCGATACACCTTTCTTCCCGGAATTTCCTCTTCTGTAAGACCAATCCGCTCCAACTCCTCCACCGGAGCAATATACTCTTCTCTGCAGTCGGGACAGATCATGCGAACCAGTCTCTGTGCCAGAATTGCGTTGATTGATGAAGCTATCAGAAATGGCTCAATACCCATATCACGAAGGCGGGTTACGGCACTTGCGGAATCGTTGGTATGGAGAGTTGAAAACACCAGATGACCGGTCAGGGCTGACTGTATGGCAATCTCCGCTGTTTCACTGTCTCGAATTTCACCCACCAGAATAACATCAGGATCCTGCCGCACAATTGATCGAAGCCCCGAGGCAAAGGTAAGATCAATCCGGGGATTAACCTGCACCTGTCCTATACCGCTTATGCGGTATTCAATGGGATCCTCAATGGTAATGATATTAATATCCGTATTGTTAATTGAGGAAAGAGCAGCATAGAGGGTTGTTGTCTTACCCGACCCTGTAGGCCCGGTAACAAGGACAATACCGTTGGCAGCCTGGATCTCCCTTTCAAAAGGCTGAAAACGATCATCCGGCATCCCCAGATCCGTCAAAGGGATAAGCACCGATGACTTCTTCAGCAGACGAAGAACCACCCTCTCTCCAAATGCCGTAGGAAGGGTCGAAACCCGAACATCAATTTCCTTATCGGCAACCTTCAGCTCAATACGTCCGTCCTGGGGCAGTCTCTTCTGATCAATGTTGAGCCTGGCCATGATCTTTACTCTGGAGGTAAGAGCAGCCTGTACATGTTTCGGTGGACTGATCATGTCGTAGAGGATACCATCCAGCCTCTGCCTGATCTTCAAACTGTTCTGATACGGTTCAATGTGAATATCAGAGGCATCATCTCTGACAGCCTGGGAGAACATCAGGTTTACCAGACGAATCACCGGAGAATCACTGGTGTCATCAAGAAGATCATCAATCTCTTCGATCTCAGAAAACAGCCTCTCCGGATCCTCATCATCAATATCCTGCATGACGACATCAGCAGAGGACTGGGTCATATCATAACTGTAGTTGATGGCATTTAGAATCGGCTGAAGCGGCACGAGAACAGACCTCCGTTCCTGCCCCTGCCAGTTCATGATTCTGTGCAGGTCATCGAGAGGTTGAAACAGGAAAGGGTCATGCAGGGCCACATAGTGATCGTCACCCGCGTCCACCGGCACCATTCTATTATTTTTCAGAAAACTGATGGGTATTTTTTCTGCAAAATCAGTCTGAATATCAGAGGGCAGGGTCTTGTAAACTTCCAGATTGAAAAATTTCCCAAGAGCATTAAGAACATCAATCTCATCAACATCGCCATTTTTAACGAGAATCTCCCCGATACGACCGCCGCTTTCTCCCTGCTTTTCCAGAGCCCTGGCCAGGGCGCTGGGAGAGAGGCCACAACTCTCGACCAATATTTCCCCAATTTTTGCCATATAAATATCACACCATTAACTGCAGACCGCTCGTTTTACAATACCGGCAAATTAATTATGCCCCTTTAGACGATCAATATTCTCCCGGGCTATATCCATTAGAAGAGCACCGCTCTTTTCCGGATTGGTTGATTCAGAGGCAACCGCTGTTGTCCCGACATCAATTACCGCCTGGTACATCTGCAGAGCCTTCTCCCTCTCTCCCTCTTTCTCATACACTACACCCATATTCATCAGGGCAAAGGGATTCTCGGGATTGATATTCAGGGCCTGCTGAAAATACTCTTTGGCCTCCCCAAATTTTTCTGCGGACAATTTCTCATAGCCACTGATTGTCAGCTTCGTTGAATGCTCCAGATTCACCTCTTTATGAAGTTCTCTCTCTACAGCCGGCAGTACCGTACCCATGTTATCCTCTTTCTCGAGAGTCACAACGGCAAGATCAGCAGGATTTTTAATGATGCGGGCTGTGATAAAGATAAACATATTAGTCTTGGTACTGGTGTTATTATGACTCTTGAACAACCAGCCAAGCAGTGGAATGTCGCCAAGGAAGGGGATCTTCCCTTCGCCCTCCGTGGCATCCTGGCCAATGATCCCTCCTATCACAACAGTATCCCCGTCACTGACAATAACGGTTGTATCGGCAGTCCTCTTGAACGTTGTGGGACGAAACTGATCATCGGGACTTCCCCCCTTCAGCTTAACTACCTCAGTTGCAATCTCCAGACGAAGGGTATCCGCCTGGTTGATATGGGGAGTTATGGAGAGCTTGGTCGAGACATCCTTATATTCATATGTTGTATAATCCTGATTACTTGCATTTGTATTCTGGCTTGTGATATAGGGGACGTTTTCGCCGACACTTATTTCAGCTTTTTTATTATCTGTGGTCAGAATCTGGGGAGTTGAAATAATATTAATGGCTGAATCGGTTTTATATGCCTTCAGCACTGCGGCAATATTGGGAAACACCACCCCGCCGATGTTAATTCCCTGTTTCAACACTCCCAGGGAAAACCCCTGGGCCACACCTCCGAGCAGATCAGGAAAGTCCTTGCCGCTATCACCTGCTGGCGAAAAATTATCACTGGCTCCAAATCCTGTAACCAGCCGTCCTGTTCCATCATCAAAAACTCCACCGGCAGCCCACTTCACTCCAACTTCAAAGGTCTCATCCGTGTCCACTTCCATGATGAGTGCTTCCAGATAAACCATCCGACGCGGAATATCGAGCTTTTTGATTACCTCCTCCAGTACAACATACTCATCCCTGGTGGCAGTAATAATAAGGGCGTTTGTCTCCTCATCCGGCATGATTTTAACATTTTGAGAAATGGCTGGTGCCTTGCCCCGATTTTTATCATTCGTCTTTTTAACAGGCAGGGCATTTAATACTTTTGCCAGCTCTGCAGCGGTAGCATTCTGCAGATAAAAGACATGAATATTCCCCTCTCCCCGTTCGACCTGAGTATCAAGCAGGGTAATCAGGCTTTTTACCCGGGCAATCTCACCTGAACCGGCAAGTACCACCAGAGCATTGACTCTCTCGTAGGGCACAACCTTAACACGATTTTTCCTCCCGCTCTTTACACCTTTCTGAGGAACAAAACTCTTTTGAAAAATAGTACTCAGGATCTTTGCCAGCGAGGCAGCAGAAGCATTTTGCAGAGGAATAACCACAACCTCATCTTCCCGGGACTCAACATCGAGAACTTTAATGATTCCAAGTAATTTTTGAATATTGGAGAGTGTTTCGGTGATAATCAGCATGCCGGAGGGGGTATGCGCAATGACCACCGAACTCTTGGAAACAAGAGGAGTGAGAACCTTTTTCAATTCAACTGGTGAA
>JAFDME010000289.1 GCA_019306075.1 Deltaproteobacteria bacterium
TCTCCACCCGTTGAATCTCTTCACCCTCTGCAAACCGGGAATTCAGAATTATTCTTCGGATGTGGAGGAAGAGCAGCTGCTTCGTTTTGTCGTTATGAAAAACAAGGCGATGGAGCTTTTTGCCGGAGATCTGCGGCAACAGATCAGGCCTGATTTCCCAAGGGTGCGGGAGATGCTGATAGAGGCGCAGAATTTCTTTCTTGAACTTACCGGAAGGGCAGATACCGGGACTGAGCGTGTTCTCGAATATATCCGGGAGACACCCTTTCCCTCCAATGATTTTGATCGGCGGGGGATGAAGCTTATGGAGAAAAGCCGTGACTCCCTTGGTGAGCGTATTTTTCATCTCTCCAAAGAGCTTCTGAAGGCCATGAATCCTGACTATTACCACGCCCTGGTTGTTGATACTGAATGGGAAAAACATTTCCGTCTGCAATGGTGCCGGAAGGGGGAGATTATTGTTCAGTTGGGCCATGCACCGGATGGCGTCTATTATATTGACAGTGGTGTTGCGGAAACTGTTGATGCCGGAGGTCAGATACTGAGTACCATGGAAGCGGGGACAGTGTTCGGTGAGATGGCTTATTTTGACAGGGAGCTAAAGCGTACGGCAACAGTTCGTGCAAAAACTGATATGGTCGTCAGAAAAATATCAACGGATGATTTTAATAACATGCCGGTAATAGTCCATATTTTTGAGACAATTGCTACAGCCAGAAAGGCGGAAATTAAGAGAAGAAAAAAGAATGCAGGTTACGATGACTCCCCGCCCTCCGGGGAGGTTTGAGGAGGGGAGGAGTCGCCGGTTTTTCCGCTATTTTGCGGAAAGCACCACATACCTGCTGTGATCCGCTGTCCGTACCCGCAGCAGTATCCTTTTTCCTGAAGATGTTTTGGCCAGTACATCCCTGAGGTCCTGCAGGCTGCTGACCGCGTGTCTGTTCACTTCCTCAATCAGGTATCCCGGTTTCAGCCCCTGTTCTGCTGCCGGACTGTCGGCCTTGACATCACTGATGACAACGCCGCTGCCTTCATCATATCCCAGTCTTTCACCCAGTTCCCGGGTTAACTCCTGCAGGGTGATGCCATAATTTTCCAGAGATTTTTGATCATTGCCGGAGAGAGTTGTTTTACCAAAGTCAGATGGCTGCTCACCGATAGTGACGTTTATCTGTTTCTCTCTGCCTTTTCGTACAACAACCAGCTCAGCCTTTGAGCCGGGGATGATCATCGCCACCTTATTTCGCAGCTCTGAGACATTTTCCATTGGGATGTCATTCAGGCGAATGATGACGTCTCCCTGTTTAAGACCGGCTTTGCTCGCCGGGGAATTATCCTGTACTTCACTTACGAGGATTCCTCCCGCCTGTTTCAGGTCGAAGGATTTAGCCAGTTCCTTGTCCACATTCTGGATGGCAACACCCAGCCAGCCGCGGGTTACCTTGCCCTGGTTCTGTAACTGTTTTTCTATGGATCTGGCCATATTCACAGGGATTGCAAAACCGATTCCCATATAGCCGCCGGTTCTTGAAAAGAGCGCTGTATTGATACCAACAACTTCACCGCGTCCGTTAATCAGCGGGCCACCGCTGTTTCCGGGGTTGATCGCCGCATCTGTCTGGATAAAATTTTCATACTGGTTGAGTCCTATGCTGGATCGTCCCTTGGCACTGACCACACCGACGGTGACGGTCTGGGTAAGGCCAAAGGGGTTACCAATGGCAATAACCCACTCACCCACTTCAAGAGCATCAGAATCGCCGAGTACAGCTACCGGCAGGTTCTCCGGGTCTTCTATTTTGATAAGAGCAACATCCGACTGGGGATCGGCGCCAATGACTCTGGCATCGAATTCACGATCATCAGAGAGGCTGACCTTAATTGTATCGGCACCCTCAATGACGTGATTATTGGTCATGATAAAGCCGTCTTTACTGATGATAAATCCGGAGCCCTGGCCGCGCTGTTTGCGTTCGCGCTGTTTGGGACGCTGCGGTTGCTGACGGGAGTATGGACCGAAAAACTGTTCAAAAAAAGGATGCTTGAAAATTTCTTCATACTGCTGTCCGCTATACTCCTGACTGGTGGTCTTTTCCACCCGTATATGGACAACCGCCGGTTTTACCCTTTTTACCACATTGACAAATTCTTTTGAGGATCTGTCGAGGAAACTGTCACCTCCGCTGCTTTTCGCCTGGACGAAATTCACCCCGGCAGCTACTATTGCCAGAGAGAGCAAGGCAAAAATGATAACTGCAGGGAGAGGATGTTTTACTGCTGCATGAACTTTCATTGAATTCTCCTTTGATGAATTTACCCCTGTTACGAGACCGTCTCTTTTACCCGCCGCAATATTTGCTGCAAAAAGGTGCAGAGTTACCAATCTTTCATGGCAACTGTAACGCCGAAAATAAGGTCGTCAAGAAAGATTACTGAAATGTAATCTAGGACAAGTTCCTGGGGGTAAAACAGGTTTTCAGGGAGCAAAGGCCGGAGATGGTTATGACCATTTCCGGCCTTTGCAGGTGGACAGATAGATGGGAGAATTTTTGACTTTGTATGTGTCAGCTTCTGATCATATCTGCGATTTGAAAGGCGACCTCCAGGCTCTGCTCCGCGTTCAGCCTGGGGTCACAGGTGGTGAGGTAGTTGCTGACCAGCTCCTCATCAATGATATTATGGGCACCGCCCGTGCATTCTGTGACATTGTTGCCGGTCATTTCAAGATGAATTCCGCCGGGGATGGTACCCTCCGACCAGTGACTTTCAAAGAAGCAGGTTATCTCCGAAAGTATGTCATCAAAGCTTCTGGTTTTCAGGCCCGATGTTGCGGTATAGGTATTGGCATGCATCGGATCACAGCTCCAGACAATATTGAATCCTTCACGCTTGGCCTCCCGGAGTAACGGCGGGAGGGTCTTTTCAACCTCCTTTACTCCCAGCCGGCTTATAATGGTAATACGACCAGCCTCATTTTCAGGATTCAGTGCCTCAATCAGCCGTTTTACATCATCAAGTTCATAGGTGGGGCCGATTTTAATGCCGATGGGGTTATGAACTCCTTTTAAAAATTCAACGTGTGCTCCGTCAACCTGGCGTGTTCGTTCCCCGATCCAGAGCATATGGGCCGAACAGTCATACCAGTCGCCGGTAATGGTGTCTCTTCTGGTAAGGGCCTCTTCGTACTGGAGAAGAAGAGCCTCATGCGAGGTGAAAAGCTGTGTCTGGTTGATCTGCGGGGTATCAGAGGAGATGCCGATTGTTTCCATGAAGCGGATGGCCTGATCTATCTGCTTTGCTATCCGGTCATAGGAGCGTCCCATGGGAGAATGTTCGACAAATTCCTGATTCCAGGCCTGAACCCGCTGAAGAGAGCCAAAACCACCCCTGGTAAAGGCACGTACCAGGTTCAGGGTTGCCGCAGCCATATTATAGCCTTTCAGCATATATTTGGGATTCGGCATACGGCATTTCTCGGAAAATTCCGCCTCATTCACCATATCTCCACGGTAGGATGGCAGGGAGACGCCATCCTTCGTTTCTGTGTCTGAAGAGCGGGGCTTGGCAAATTGTCCGGCAATTCTGCCTACCTTAACCACCGGTTTGCCACCCGCATATGTAAGTATGACGGCCATCTGTAGCAGTATTTTCAGGGTCTCTCTGATGTTTGGCGCGGTAACGTTGGAAAAGTTTTCGGAGCAGTCTCCGCCCTGAAGCATAAACGCGTCACCCGTCACAGCTTTGGCAAGCATCTCTTTCAGGGAGCGAATTTCACCTGCAAAAACCAGGGGCGGCAACAGTGACAGGCTGGCAAGCACGGTTTCA
>JAFDME010000290.1 GCA_019306075.1 Deltaproteobacteria bacterium
ATTGATTTTCCTGATGAGGATGTAGAGATTCTCAACCATGGTGACCTTATGCGAAAAATGGAAGAGGAGGTGGACAAACCCATTTCCTATCTTCTTAACCAGGCGGAACAGGGACGTATCTATCGTGACGGCATAACCGTGGTCATTGCCGGTCTCCCCAATGTGGGGAAGTCAAGTCTGCTGAATACCATCCTGCAGGAGGAGCGCGCCCTTGTCACATCCATTCCCGGTACCACCAGGGATTCCATTGAGGAGTATGTTGATATAAAAGGGATGCCTGTCAGGATTGTCGATACCGCCGGCATCAGGGAGCAGGCCGGAGAGGTGGAGGAACTTGGAATAAAACGTGCCAGGGATTTGATCAACAGGGCCGATCTGGTACTCTTTATGGTCGATGGTTCAAGGGAAATAACCGATGAGGATATTCGTCTTTACCAGACTGTCTCTCATAAACCGCTTTTGCAGGTGATAAATAAAATCGATCTGGCGGGTGATACGGCAGTGGAGCTTTTATCCCTCCCGGGAACGGACAAATCCGTCAGTGTTTCAGCAAAACATCAGTTCGGAATCGATGAGCTGAAACTGAAAATATTTGATCTTATCACCAGCGGCGCAGAGCAATGGGAGGAGGGCGGATGTGCCCCCAATCTCAGACATAAGCAGGCGCTGCTTGGAGCCAGGGAGGCGGCAAAGCGGATCATCGAGGCGTTGAATATGGGATTGTCAGCCGACCTTATCGCTGTAGACCTTCAGGACTGCCTGGATAAATTAGGCGATATTGTGGGCGAGACCACCACCGAAGATATCCTCGATGTGATTTTTCACGAGTTTTGCCTTGGTAAGTGAAAATCTCCCTGATAACTCCATAAAACTATGTAAAATAAGATTATCAACTCCAGAATAATACATTTTTCACAGGAAACACCGGTCATCTCGAGAAAATTCCGGGATTACGGTTCGAGAATTGGATTGTGCCCTGATCCGTTGGGGTCGGTTGCTATCCCGCCATCGATAGAACTTCCTTTACCAGATTCTCTGCACCATCAGCAATATGGTCGACACGGGAATCGAGCATATAGCAGGGGGTGGTAACCAGCATGTTCTCCCTGTCGATGACTATTTCTCCATGTCCGGTTATGCTGTGTCTGGCTCCCATCTTTTTGATCCCTTCAGCAGTCTGCACATCGCTTCCTATGGTGACAGTTGCGTTATCAATCAGCTTTGCCAGAATGACCGGGGCAATGCAGAGTGCGCCAACCGGTTTTTTCGCCTTATGGGTGAGCAGTACCGCATTTTTAACGTCCGGGTCAACTTCACAGTGGGGGCCGTCAAAGGCAAAAGTTGAGAGATTTTTAGCAGCACCAAAACCGCCGGGCAGGATGAGTGCGTCATGATTGGCGGGGTCATAGGTCGCAAGATCAACCACATCGCCTCTGGCAATCCGCGCAGACTCTATCAGAACATTGCGTTCTTCTGCCATCTCTTCACCAGTGATATGGTTTACTACATGGAATTGCTTCTTGTCCGGGGCATAACATTGATATTCAGCTCCCAGTCTGTGAATTGCGAGCAGTGTCAGGGTTGCCTCATGTATCTCGGACCCATCCAGATGTCCGCATCCGGAAAGAATTACTGCAATAGATTTTTTTTGAGTAGCCATATTTTTCACCAAATATTTTTGTTTGTAAGGCTGCTTAGGCTGAAGGCTGTTAGGTTTAACAACCAGTCTTATCTACGCAATGATCGTAGCAGAGCACTCAGCACTTTTTCCGTTTCTATAATTTTTAATTCGGGGCCGGTGGTGTCATATCCATCAAGATATCCCAGCCGCTGTGTCAGACCAAACTGATAATGCAACTCCCTTAAAGATGCGAAGGCAATTTCAAGAAAACGGATATATTCAGTTTGACTTTCACGTGCACATCCCTCGACAATATTTGATGGAACTGAAACTGCCGCACGTCTCATTTGCGAAGTCAGTCCATACACTTCTTCTTTTGGAAATGTCTGAGTTGCCCGATATATTAGAAGCACCACTTCGTCAGCCAATTCAAAAGCTCGAAGTTTAGTATGATCTCGCACCTGTTTCCCCTAACAGCCTAACAGCCTTCAACCTAACAGCCTTCAGTCTAACAGCCTAACAGCCTGCTTCACTTCCAGCCAGCCAGAACCCCCTCAGCCTCAGCACGATCCCCAAACACCGCATCACTCCCGAGCGCCTTTTCAAGCGAAGCCACAGCCTTATCCTTCTTGCCATTGCCATACTGGGCCAGGGCAAGATGATAAAGGATCGTCGGGTCATCGGGTCGTTTTTCCAGCGCCTGCTGAAACTGGGACGTAGCAAGAGAATATGACTTCCGCTTGTAATGGACCCAGCCAAGGGTGTCGGCAATATGAGGCTGACTAGGAAGCGCCTGCTTTGCCTGCATGGCAAGTCGCAGTGCCTCTCCAAGGTCACCTCCTTCCTCCGAGGCCAGCAGCCAGGCGAGGTTATTGGCTGCGGTGGCAAAATCAGGCCTGAGCTTCAGGACTTTCATATAGAGTTCTTTGGCCTTTGCATGTTCTCCCCGACTGTCATAGACGGTTGCAAGCCCCATATTCCCAACCACTGAATCCGGGTTTTTTTCAAGCAGCGCATTATATTCGTCAATGGCTCTGTCGGTCTGTTCTTCCTGTCGCAGCAGGTTGGCTCTCAGCATATATGCCTGTGGGTTGTCAGGGTTTAACTGCTGGGCTTTCAGCAGTGCGTCCAGAGCCTTCTCCACCTGTTTGTTCTTCGCATAGAGTTCACCAAGCAGCAGATAATGCCCGCCGGTTTTACTTTTTTCTATCTGTTTTTCTACAATTGCAATACTTTTTGCTGTGTCATTGTCAGAGGAAAGAGCGGCGAAGTAGGCAAGTGCTCTTGAATTGTCGGGGGCTATTTCCAGCAACCGTGCGAGTGAATCCTTTGCCTTTTCCCTTTCATTTTTGCCAAGGTAGGCCATACTGAGACTGCTGATAAGATCGACATTCTCTCCCACCTGATTCTGTACACCTTCAATCAGCTTAATCGCCTTATCATATTCTTTTGACTGAACGAAAGATTTTGCAAGTATTTTAACAGCCGTAAAATTCTTCGGATTGAGTCTGAGTGCAATTGTCGCCTCTTTACCGGCATCATTACTGTCGCCCCGAACCAGACTGATCTGGGCGGCCAGTGCATGGTAACGATCATTTCCCGGATCATTTTGCAGAGCCTGACTGATGCTCTGTTTAGCCAGATCTGTCTGCCCTGTTCGCAAATGGGTCAGTGCTGAATAGTAAAATGGATCCGCCCACTTCGGGTAGTCATTCGTCAGCGGCGAGATGATCTCCATTGCCTCTTTAATTTTACCTTCCTTGATAAGGAAGCGGGCCTTGATGAGGTTAGCGCCACCGTTTGAGGGGTTGGAGGCCAGTATACTGTCCATCAGCGTACGGGCATCATCAAATTTTTTAACATCAAACTGCAGCTCCGCCAGGGCAACTTTAAGCTGAATATTCTCGGGGAACTCTTCCCCTGAACGTTTTAGTTCCGCCTCTGCCTTGTCAAACTGTTTCTGTTTTCTATAAAAATTTGCCAGCATCTGGCGGAATGGGATGGAATCGCTCTGGATCTCGATCGCTTTCTTCAAATTCTTTTCAGCCTCTCCAATCTCATTTTTCCTCTGGTAATAGTCGGCCAGCATCAGGTAAAGCTGAGCATTATCCGGGAATTTCTGCAGAGTTTTTTTGAGCTGTTGCTGGAAT
>JAFDME010000291.1 GCA_019306075.1 Deltaproteobacteria bacterium
CCAATTTTAAAATTGATGAAGCTGGTAAATGGGGAGTAATCAGCCTGTTTAAGGATTCAGAGGGGAAGAAACATACCGCTAAATTCTGGTATGAACATTCTAAGATGTAAGGGGGTAATTTATTCGGTAAAAACCATCAGGTTATTTAGGCTGAAGGCTATTAGGGGAGATTCCTTCTCCGTCTTTCGCTTTTCCTAACAGCCTTCAGCCTACAGCCTAAATAACCTGGGTTGTGCGGGTATCGCCCTGAATATTCTTAATGATGTGATGAGAGTGACTGGATATAATTTACCAGATGCCACACCTCGGTCCGCTCAAGTTCTTCTCCCCATGCCGGCATATCGCCCCGCCCCTCCCTGATTTTCCAGGCAAAATCCCCATCAGCATGGCCTCCCGCCATCTCTCTTAGATTTGTCGGTTTTTTAGACAGAGAGGATGCAGAGGGACCGTTTCCTTCAGCCTTTTGCCCATGACAGTCGGCACAGAGCTGGGAATAGAGTTTTTTCCCTGCGGAAATTGATGTGCTGTCCGTCTTAACGGGGTTAATTTGTTTCATAGCTTCCGGAGGGGCGGACCAATGGGACATGGATGCCTTTTTACTATGTCCTCCCGCATGGGTACCGCTTCCATAGCTTACTCCTGCTGCTCCGGAGAGTAATATGATCAAAATAGCTGTTTTTACCAGTCGGGTTTTCTGATGATTCATCTTTTTGGTTTCTCCATGTCCGGGATTGAGTTTGTCATTCCATCATATCCCATATTCTTTAATCTTATTCAACAGGGTCTGGCGGGCGATACCCAGAAGTTTCGCAGCCTGGGATTTATTGCCCCCTGTCCGCTCCAGGGTGGCACGGATGGTCTCACGTTCCATATCCTTCAGGGTCAGACCACCGGGGGAAATAATCGGTGCTGCAACGGTCTGATAGTCTTCAGGTACCATTTGCGGGGGCAGTTCTTTTGGGGTGATCTGCTCACCAAGACAGAGAATAGTCGCGCGTTCTATACTGTTTTCCAACTCACGGATATTACCGGGCCAGGAGTAACGGGCAAGTAATATCAGGGCCTGTGGATGAAAGCCTTTGATATCCTTTTTATTTTTTTTCCCGTACCGTTGCAGGAAAAAATCGGCAAGTACCGGGATATCCTCCGTCCGTTCCTTGAGCGGCGGCAGTTCTATAGGCACCACCGAAAGCCGAAAAAAGAGATCCTGCCGGAAGCTTCCCTCTTTCACCATGTTATCCAGATTTTTATGGGTGGCTGCCACCAGCCGCACATCTACCTTCACCGTGCTGCTGCCTCCAAGCCGTTCCAATTCACCCTCCTGCAGAACCCGTAGGATCTTAGCCTGGGTCTGCAGTGACATATCACCTATTTCATCGAGAAACAGGGTACCTCCATTTGCAAGTTCAAAGCGACCTGAACGCCTGCTGTCAGCGCCGGTAAAAGCCCCCCTCTCATGACCGAAAAGTTCAGATTCCAGTAAATTTTCATGCAGTGCAGCACAGTTGACTTTGATAAATGGTCCATTCTTTCGACTACTGTTATGATGAAGGGCACCGGCAATCAACTCCTTCCCTGTTCCTGACTCGCCATTGATTAACACCGTTGCATCAGAGGGTGCTACCAGGGCAAGGGTTTCAAAAACTTTCTGCATTGCAGCACTGCGACCAATGATGTTACCAAAGTCAAAATGCTCGCCCAGCCTTTTCCTCAGCTCCTCATTCTCTTCACGAAGTGCCTCAAAATCAAAAGCCTGAGAAACCTTCAGCTTCAGAGCTTCGATATCAACCGGTTTGGTAACATAATCCATCGCTCCATAACTCATGGCTTCAACTGCCGATTCCACAGAAGAAAAGGCTGTAATCACAATGATAGGTTCAACCCTTCCCTTTTCCCTTAAAAGTTTAATGGCTTCCATACCTCCCATGCGCACCATCTTCAAGTCCAGCAGAATTAAATCCACAGGCTGCTCGACCAGAATCGGTAAAACCAGATCGCCATCATCGGCTTCCACTATCTCATAACCAGCCTCAACGAGGTTGACCTTAAGCATGGTACGATGAGCAGAGTCGTCATCGACAATTAATATCTTTTTCATCTGCTTCTCCATTTTGCTCTATGGGTAAAATCATGGTGATAGATGTTCCCCTACCCTGCTCTGAGTCCACCTCCAAAGTACCATGGTGCTGTTCCACAATCTGGTGACTGACGGTAAGGCCCAGACCGGTTCCCGTCTTCCTTGTTGTGAAAAAAGGATCAAACATCCGCTCACGTTCATCTCTACTCATGCCGATACCAGTATCGGTAACGGTGATATATATTTTGTCCCTGTCATTTTCACATGAAAGGAATACAGTTGCACCCAGCTCACTGGCATTAATGGCGTTTTTCAATAAATTCAATAAAACCTGAAGGAGCAGGTCCCCGTCAGCTTCGACAGGTACGGTACATCTGAAATCCTTCTGCAGGCTGATTTTCTTTTCAGCCAGATCATGCTCCAGTAATTTATATGTTTTCTCCAGAAGTTTTGTCGTATCCAGACTGACCAGATCAGGGTTACGGGGCCGGGAAAACTGCAGCAGGGAGGAGATACTCTGGTTAAGTCGATCCACCTCTCCTATCATAAGAGAGCTGTATTCAATAGAAGCTTCATCATCCGCCTTGGCCCTGAAATACTGGGCAAACCCGCGCAATGTCCCCAGTGGGTTTCTGATTTCATGGGCAATACCTGCGGCCATCCGGCCAAGTGCGGCCAGGCGATGCGAACGGACAAGCTGTTCCTCCATCGCTCTGATCTTCCTTAAATCACGAAGCAGAAAGACGGAGCCCCAGTCGTTATTTTCTTTATCATGCAGGGAGGATACGCTGATCTCCACCGGAACTTCAACACCCCGGGCATTGCTGAAGGTGTACGTAAAAGAAGATACTTCATTCTGTTTTTCCATGGTTTCCATCGATCTGTCAGGGAATAACTCTTCCATGACCATCCCCATGATGGTTTCAATATTCATTGTCGTAAGCTCAAGAGCCTTTGGATTACACCCTACAACTCTCCTGCCTGAGTCAAAGGTAATTAACCCATCGGGCATCGATTCAATAATATTTTTTGTATAGAGCTCCATATTGGTGAGTGTGATCCGGGTAACCCGCATGCCCTGATAAAGAAAAAGAAAATAAAAACCGGCTGTTCCCACAAGAAAAAGCAGCCCACCCATAAAAAAAGAATGATTAATGTCCTGTTGTCTGGCTTTCACATATTCTTGCGTACAGAGGCCGAGGTGAATGACTGCCCGACCCTCCTCCAGCATTTTGGTCACTGAAGAAGTGTTATTCCACCTGCGGGATCCCATCATTGTCATCATTGGAGACTGCTCTGCCGGCAAACTCTGAAATATTGCTGCAACTTCAAAAACAGCTTGCTGATCTTTCCCTCCCACCATAGTTGTTACAGGTTCCCGGGTTTTAAGGATCTTACGGGTCAGTGCTATTTCAGCGGCAGTATCATGGGTTCCTGCGCTGGCTATAACAGTTCCATCTTCGGTGACGATGGAGATATAGGCGATACGTTCACCTTTTGCCGTTTCTTTCACCAGAGTCTCAATGGGCAGGGTCCCGCCCATCATATCATGCATCATGGTCGTCCGGGCACCAGCCTCAAAGCTGCGTATCAGAGTCATCCCCTCTTCGAGGAAAAAACTCTCCATGATTTTTTGTTCCCTGCTCAGATTACGCGTTATATTGATTATAAGCAGTCCCGCCAGCA
>JAFDME010000292.1 GCA_019306075.1 Deltaproteobacteria bacterium
GAATACTTCCCTCATCTCCTCGGAGTCTTCGCTTACCTGTTTTTTATTACTGCTTTTACGGAGTAAGGTACTAAATCGCCTGGCATCAAAGTTGGGATTCAATGGGCAGTAACCTCAGCAGACCGATACCGAGGCGGCGCCAGAAACCGGTATGCGGATCAGCCGTCCAGACCCGCTCTCTGCCATTTTCCTGTCCGTGCCAGCTGATCAGTTCAAACCCGTCTTCATCACTATTCAGTTCAAGACGAAATGCCTGTGTTGCAACGGTATTGTCAAATTTTTCAGCCATGGCATCTGCAAGTTCCGTTGAATTAACCATGATACCAATTTCCGTATTTTCGACAATTGAACGCGGATCGAGATTCAGAGAACCAATAAAAACATACTGACGATCAAACACAAAGGATTTGGTATGAAGACTTGCCTTTGAAGAACCGCCATCACCCTTTTTTTCTTTGCGCTCATCTTTATCAAGGACCTTGTTCATCTCATAAAGCTCAACCCCTGCCCGAAGCAGAGCAAAGCGGTATCTGGCATACCCGGCATGTACCACACCCACGTCCGTTGAAGCGAGGGAATTGGTTAGAATTCGTACATGAACACCCTTTTTACTTAAATCAGCAAGAAACCTGGTACCCTCTTTTCCCGGCACAAAATAAGGTGAAAAAATGAGAAATTCCCTGGAGAGGTTCTCAAAGAAAGGAGCAATCCTGGATGACAGGGAATGGGCATAATCGGAATCATAGCTCTCAAGCTTAGCGGGATGATCGGCCATTACCGCAGCGTCTCCCCATGAAAAAACTAGATCATTATTTCTGATTTTTTCAGCAAAGGGAGAGTGAAGAAGTGATTGCAGATATTCTGAAACAGAATCCTGTGCCAGATACTCGGCCAATTTTCTGCGCACTTCTTTCAGGCCTTCTTTGTCAGTAAGATCGGGTCGCAGTACTCCAATCGGATAAGCTAATCCACTGTTCCAGTACTCATCAAATGAGGTGGAGACTTCTTTTACAACAGGTCCTATTGCCAGTATATCCAAATCGGCAAAGGCAAGATCAGGATCTGCCTCAAAATACTCATTGCCGATATTTCGACCACCTACGATAGTTGCCTGATTATCAACGGTGAAAGACTTATTGTGCATGCGACGGGTGACCGCTCCAAAGTTGAGCAAAAACTGCGGCGCTCGGATCATCTCGCGGCTGAATGGATTGAAGATGCGTAAATCTATATTGGGATGGGCTGCCATGGTCGAAAGCCCTGCGTCCCTTTTATCAAGATCCATATCATCTATGAGCAGGCGGACTCTCACGCCCCGGTCTGCAGCCTTAATCAGCTGGTCAGCGAAGAGGATTCCCGTCAAATCGCTATGAATCATATAGTATTGAACATCAATGCTCCTGTCCGCACCCTGCGCCAGGATTGCTCTGGCGGTAAAAGCTGCAAGACCGGTCTTGAGCAGCAGAAAACCGGATTTTTTCAGGTGACCACCCCTCAGTTCTCTGTATCTCTTTCCAATTCTGGTATCTGATGTGTTCTGAAGGACAAAGGAAGAAGTGCCGCTGTTGGGAGGCAGAGAGGCGCAACCACCAACTAATAACAAAATACAGATAACTCCTGTTTTATTTATCACCGCCGGACTCCAATTCGTTTATCTCTCCGCTTTCAGAATCATTCTCTTTATTTTTCCTGCCATTGCCGGAATCGCTCATAAAACCCGCTAAATGGGCCGGTAGCGCCAAGGTACGAAGAAGAACCACAAAGGGCAGAGTTACCGCCTGCTGAAGCATTGAATTTTCTACCTCGGGATCGTGCAGATTCCCGGAAATATGTAAAGTGACTGAAGCACGTTTGTCATCGCCTGCCAGAATATAGCCGACCAGTGGAATTTTTTTTATATTCCTCCTTGCCTGAGTGATTAAATTCAGCTCCATATCAATTCGTTTCCCGGGAAAGTCTATTATGCCATTTCCAGACATATTAAGCTCGGATGACTTCATGTCAAAGGATTCTACTGTTGCTACTCCCTCCTCTACAACCATACCAAAAACTGCCGAACTGACAGGTAAACCTCTAGTGTCGAATACGGGCAGAGAAAAGGTGATAAGGGCGGGAATAGTATTGGCAAAAGCGAGAATGTTCTGCAATGTTTTCAGTTTTTTCAGTGTAGTATCTTCGATTTTAAACAGAATGGAAAATTTATCGAGATTCCCTCTGCCCGCCAAACTCATCTTCCCGTTTTCAAATTGTGCATCTTCGGCCAATGCACTCATAAAGGTATGATCCAGATTTTCTCCTTCAATGGTAAAGGTGTTTCCCTTAAGATCAACATTGATATAACCTGAGCCATATTCCAGCCGCAGAATGGTTTTGCCACCCATATTATCGATGTGCAGCCGATCAGCCAGAATCTCAGAGCCTGGCTTGAGAAAAAGACTGCTGTCTTCAACATCGACGGTATATTTAATTGATTTATTCTTTTCCTGATTTCCTGTCGGAGTGCTGGAACGATCCTTGAGAAACGAAATAATTTCCAGGAGATTGAAATCGACACCTTTTGAAGTAACAGCCAGATGGTCATTCAACTGTACCTGCAACGCTTCATTTACCGTAGCATGGATGCCATCACCGGTAATCTCGCCGGAGATATGCAGATCGGTCACAGGCGTATTATTTTTCACCAGAAAATGATATTGATAAGGGATATCAGCGCTGACGCTGTACGGCTGTCCGCCGTCTTTAGAAGAAATTACAAGGCGGCCGGAGTCAGGCAGATATTCCTTCCACATCCTTACCCGCTGGTGAACAGCCGCCAGATCATGAAAAGTCGCAGACCACCCCTTGTTTTCGGCAGTGCTGATTGAAAGAGCCAGTTCAGGAACAGTGATCACCAGCCTGTCATTGATGAGACTCACCTCGACAGGAATATCCGTTGATGCTCCGAACAGCTCGCTGATATTCTTTTTCTTAATATGAAGATCACCCAGAATAAAAGTTCCTTTCTTTGACAGATTGTTAAAGTGACCTGAGATCTGGCTGTCAAAAAGATCACCGTAGCTTATTCGCCCGTTAACCATGGAGAGAGTGTCATTGCCATACCGAAACTTTGAGGGATAAAGTGTTGTTAAGACGTTATTTACTCTCCATCTGGATTGTTTTTCGGTAGTGATTGTCAGCTCTTTATCAAATTGGATGGAAATCGGAAGACCCGCTTCTTCGAGAACCAGATCAGCCTTCTGATATTTCAGAATATCGCAATGGATGTCGAATTTCTTTGCCGCAAAGGAAAGTGAACCAGCTATTCTGGTGGAGATACCCGGGGATATGGTCAGCGGGGTGGGAGGAAGGGTGATGGCAAGATCTTTGGTGGAAAAGGGACCGCTGAAAGAGCCGAGAGTCAACTGCAGGGAATCCAGGTTCCAGGAAGAACCTCCTGCATCCAGAATGTCGCCTTCCGGACGAATATGATAATTAATAACCGGTTTTGTAGCTGTCCTGTCAAGGGTAACTCTGGACTTGCCGGTCTCAAAACTTATCTGATCAAGAGTAATTTCGAGATCACCCATGCCGACTTTACTGTCAAAGGTCCCACTGATACCTGCAACAAACAGTTTTTCCAGACTGACAACACCATCAATATTGACATTGCTGTTTTTCAGTACAATTCTGGTATCTCTGACACCATAGTTTTTACCGCCATATTCAATAATACCTTTATCGATCAGAAAAATACCACTGACTTCAACCCGCCTTTTATTGA
>JAFDME010000293.1 GCA_019306075.1 Deltaproteobacteria bacterium
GATTTTCAAAGATGGTCTGTTTCTTGGAAAAGAGGCGGAGAAGGCGGCAACAGAGATTCTTAGGAAAAAACAGTTCAGCATAAGTATAGATCTTAAAGAAGGGGCTGGCTGTGAAGAGGTTTACACGTGTGATTTCTCACTTGATTATGTGAAGATTAATGCTGATTACAGATCCTGATTATCGGGGAACAGGTTGACCCGGGAAGTCGGAAAACTCTTTGATATTTTCGTAGAAAACCAGCAGCAAAAAAAAATTATGTTTTTTTATAACACCAGCAATAAAAACGATGAAACAACTTTATCTCATACGACATGCCAAGTCCAGCTGGTCCCGGCCTGACCTGGATGATTTTGACAGACCCCTGAATAAGCGCGGCAGAAAGAATGCGCCGTTTATGGCGGGAAGGCTTTCGGCCCGTGGAATATTTCCCCAGCGTATTGTTGCAAGCCCTGCCGGGCGGGCAAAAAAAACAGCTCTATTTATAGCTGAGGGCACAGGTTTTGATAAAAATGATATCATTTATGATATGAAATTGTATGCAGCGGAACAGTCCACTTATCTTGACAGCATCGCATATTATCTGGGCGAAGTTGATACTCTGTTTATGGTTGGTCATAACCCGACAATTACTGAAATGGCTGAGTATCTGACCGGTGAGCGATTCTTCAATGTACCCACCTGTGGTGTGGTTGGTATTGGTTATAAAGGAAAAAAAGGGTTTGTAAAGGCTCCCGGTGGCGGCTCTCTGCTTATTTTTGATTTCCCCAAAAAGATAGTTCCCTGAGCTTGTTCGGGAAGTGTGCAGGGCTGAAATTGCACAAGGTACCTGAAAAATTTACAGAGGTTTTATCCGGTAAGATGGAGTTTTCAAATTTTGGAAAAAAAATGAGTTGTCAGGCGGGGATCCTTTCGCTGATGGAAGATCTCGGGGATGTTCATAGTGCTAAAGGTGCGGGTATGATCATGATGGGGGGTGGCAACCCCGGCTATGTTCCTGAATTTCAGGCAATCATACGTGCCCGGCTGGAAGAAATATGTGGTGATACCCGCCTCTACCAGCGACTTGTTGGTACTTATGCGCCTGCACAGGGAGATCAGGATTTTGTTGAAGGACTGGCTGCCCTGCTGCAAAAAGAGCAGGGGTGGGAGATCGGTCCTGAAAATATCTGCCTGACCAATGGCAGTCAAACTGCTTTTTTTCTTCTTTTCAACATGTTTGCGGGCAGCTGTCCCGGTGGACGGGAAAAAAAAATATGTCTGCCTCTTGCGCCTGAATATATCGGTTATGCTGATCTCGGGCTGACAGAGGACTTTTGTGCAACCACCAGGCCGAGAATAGAATTTATCGGCGATGACATGTTTAAATATCATATCGATTTTGATCGGCTGGTAATTGGTGAAGATATTGGCGCTATCTGTGTCTCAAGACCGACAAATCCTACCGGGAATGTGGTGACGGATGAGGAAATCGGCAGGCTTTCCAGGCTGGCGAAAGAAAAAAATATTCCGCTGATTATTGACAGCGCCTACGGCCTGCCATTTCCCGGTATGATCTACACTGAAGCCGGTACCATCTGGAATAAAAATGTCATTGCATGTTTTTCCCTGTCTAAACTCGGACTTCCGGGGATCAGGACCGGGATTGTTGTCGCCTGTAAGGATGTTATAAAGGCCCTTGGCAGTATGAATGCAATTATGTCACTTTCTCCTACAAGTGTCGGTGCTGTCCTGGCCCAGAAACTTGTCAGTGATGGTGGTATTATTGAGGTGAGCAGGAAATATATTCAGCCGTTTTATCGGGTCAAAATGGAAAAGGCTGTAGCTGCCGTGAGGGAGGCATTTTCTGATATTCCCTGCAAAATCCACAAACCTGAGGGGGCTATGTTTCTCTGGCTCTGGTTTGAAAATCTGCCCATTACAAGTCTTGAACTGTACCAGCGGCTGAAAAAAAAAGGTGTACTTGTTGTCTCCGGCCATTATTTTTTCCCCGGCCTGGGTGACGACTGGAAACACAGAGATGAATGTTTGAGGGTGACGTATTCCCAGAATGATGAAGATGTTTGCCGTGGTATCTGGATTATCGCTGAAGAAGTTCGCAGAGCTTATAATCAGGCAGGCTGAGAGAAAAAAATGTGGTTCGGAGATGGACAGGTTATGTGGAGAAGGTTTTTGAACAGGAGACTGGTGTACACGGTATTGCTGTTGTTTTTTTTGATTTCTGTGGTTGTTGTTGAAAGTCAGGGAAAATGTTTGAAGGGTAATTGTCTGAACGGCAGCGGTGAGTTTGTCTCTGAAGATGGCAAGCATTATGAAGGGGAGTTTAAAAATGGCCTCCTTAATGGTCAGGGAACTCTTATTCTTCCCGGGGGAGTAAGGTACTCCGGGCAGTTTAGGGATGGACAGTTTCATGGAAGGGGGTTGCTGACCAGCTCCGACGGGAGGAAATATGATGGTGGTTTTTTTAACAATGTGATCCATGGCCAGGGAACAATGGAGCTGACTGATGGTACACTTTATGTAGGTGAATTCTACCTTGGCAAATTTCATGGGGATGGTGTTCTCATTTATCCGGATGGAAGGGAGTATGAAGGTGAATTCCGCAACAATCTTATTGAGGGCAGTGGTAAATTAAATTACGCCGATGGAAGCTGGTTTGACGGGATGTTTCACAATGGGAAGCCGGCAGGGGAAGGGACGAGAAAATATCTGGACGGCAGCACCTATACCGGCGAATTTCGTGGTGACGTCAGGCATGGTTATGGACTGTACGAGTCTCGTGACGGAGAAAAGTATCAGGGCATGTTCGTTGACGATAAATATGAGGGGGAGGGGACTCGCTGGTTCCGTGATGGTCGAAAATACAGTGGAACGTTCAAAAATAATCTTGGTAACGGTCAGGGGATTTTGGAATATGTGGATGGATCCAGGTATAGCGGGAGTTTTGTCGGAGGGTTGCCCGAGGGAGAGGGGATATATGAACTCTCGGATGGCAGTATCTATAAAGGTGCATACGTAAAGGGGAAAAGAAATGGCGTGGGGGAACTTCTTTTTGCTGATGGTTCTACGTATAATGGCCGGTTTGTGAATAATAAAATGGATGGGGAAGGTACCCTTGTTTACAGTGACGGTACCTCCTTTACCGGTCGGTTTATCGATGGTCTGCCACAGGTCCCAGCTGGTGAATATGCGGCTGAGCAACAGAAGGCTCCTGCAGAAGAGCTTGAATCGGCTCCGCTGCAAGGGGAAAAAAAGAATGATTTGAAGGACGTTCCCTCGACGGATCTCCAGGCGGTAAAATATCCGGTGCGTCGCGGGATCGTGATGAACGGGGAGGGAGGAGCACCTTTTACAGGAAGTGCTCTGGTTATTTTTCCGGATGGCAGGGAGTATAACGGTCCGTTGCTGAAGGGAAAGATGCACGGTAAGGGAACGCTTAATCTCCCTAATGGCGACAGCTATAAAGGAGATATGGTGCAAGGTGTGATTCAGGGATACGGAACATACCATCATAAGGATGGACGGGAGTATAAGGGGGAGTTTGCTGCCGGTAAAAAAGCTGGTAATGGTATTTTCACCTATCCGGATTCCACACGATATGCAGGCGAATTTAAAGAGGATCTTTTCTCCGGAAGAGGGGATTACTATTTTGCGGATGGCAGTCACTATCATGGCGATTTTACCCGCGGGAGTTTTCACGGGGATGGCGAACTTGTCTATTCTGACGGCAGGCAGGGGTATTCTTGTCTCTTCAGACGGAAGTCGTTTTGAGGGGGAGTTTACCTTTGGTCAGAGGGATGGAAAAGGTGTTTTTACCAGGAATGACGGCCGTGTTTTCGAAGGAATTTTTCGAAACGATAAAATGGTAAAAGGGAAGTAAAGAGACTGGTATGGCAGGAGCTTCAATCTGAAAATTAAACCCGGGCAGAATGCGATGCGCTGGAGCTATAAAACAGTACATTATGAATTAAAGAAAGAAGGTCTGCTCGGCAGCGCCTTTCTTGATGAGTCAGAGGTTGAAGTGTCACTCAATGAATATGGGCGGGCCGGCTGGGAGCTGATTTCCATGATTGAGACTATGAATGGGGTTATCGCGGTATTTAAACAGCCCCTTTTTGGTGATTCATCACCTCTTTTTCAGATTGATGCAGAACGGGAAAATCCGGGTGGTGCGAGACCGGAGAAAAGCAGTGGTTCTATGGCAGAGGAAGATGATGGCCTGACAGAGGTAGAGGAAACCGGAGAGAGAAAACGAGAGACATTGATTCCCGGAGAATCTGAAACTTCCGAGGTTGACTCAGTCCCTGACGAAACGGAGGATGACAAGCCTTTAGTCTCTGACCAGGGTGGTGTCGGGTCATTTCGTATTGAGTAATGTTTTTATTTTTTACGACATCACCTGAGAGCGGAAAGGAATGAAATGAGTATGATAAATGGTGCTGTTGCCGGCAGAGATCTAAAATTTGCTGAAAACTCAAATTATTCCCTCGGGGTTGAGATTGAATTTCAGACCCTTGACAAAGATTCATATGATCTTGCCCCATTTGCCCCCGTCCTCCTGGAAAATGCTCCCGCGCTTTTGCAGCCGAGACTTTCTCCTGAGTTTATTCAGTCTATCCTTGAAATACAGACCGGCATCTGTTTTTCGCTCACCGATGTGGAAAATGATCTGATGCAGACCGTCAGTCTGGCAGAAGAACTGGCGGAGGATAATAACAGTATACTCTTTGCCGCCAGCCTCCACCCCTT
>JAFDME010000294.1 GCA_019306075.1 Deltaproteobacteria bacterium
CCGCTCCTGACTGTCCGGTGCCAGACCGATACTGAGCGCAACTTTATCCGCCGAAAAAAAACCGATACCGTAAAAATCATTGGCCAGACGATATGGATCCTCACTAACCGTCTGGATTGCTCTCTCCCCATATTTTTTATAGATCCTGACCGCAAAAAGCGTTGATATTCCGTGTCCCTGCAGAAACATCATCACCTCACGGATCATCCGATGTTCAGACCATGCCTCCTTGATCATCAGCAGCTTTTTAGCGGCAATTCCCGGAACTTCAGTGAGACGATCAATGTCGTTTTCAAAAATTTCAAGAGTGTTTTTGCGAAAATAACGGACGATCTTTGCTGCGGTTTTAGGACCCACACCCTTTATCAGACCAGAACCAAGATATTTCTCAAGAGCTGCGGCGGATGCCGGTTTTTTTTCAATTGCCTCTGAAGCTTTGAACTGCCTGCCAAACTGGGGATGAACAGTCCAGGCACCACGAAACTCCATGGTAGCCCCGGCATAAACTTTGGTCTGATGAACGGTAACAGTTTCCTGACTGCCGGGCCCATTAAACGGGGATATCCTCAGAACAGACCAGCCGCTATCGGGATTATGATATGTAACCCGTTCAACAATTCCCCTTAACTTCTCAATGATTATTGCCATAACCTGCTGCCTGTCCGCTTACTCTACAGATGTACACAGACCTTTCATTGGAGAAACAGTCTCCAGGAAGGTGTTCAACCTCTGATTTTTTATTGATCTGATCCCGTATTTCCTGGTATGGTTGATCTTCTGTTGTTTCCTCCACCCAAATTTTAACTGTTCACCACCATGTTATTCACTTTACTTACCATATTCGGCTCATCCTTCATGCTGGCCCTCTCCGGAGCCCTGATGCCGGGTCCCGTCCTCACCGTCACCATCAGTGAAAGCAGCCGCAGGGGTGCCGTCGCCGGACCGCTGATGATCTTTGGCCATGCAATCCTTGAGCTGCTGCTTGTTATCGGCCTGCTGGCAGGACTGGCACCTCTTCTTGCCCGTGATGATGTTTTTATTTTTATATCCCTTGCCGGTGGAGCCATCCTCCTCTGGATGGCGTACTCCATGTTTAAAAACCTGCCCGCTTTACAACTGGCCAGAGAGGCTGATGAGGGAAAACCCCGAAACCTGGTACTGGCGGGCATACTCCTCAGCATTGCCAACCCTTACTGGCTTATATGGTGGGCAACGATTGGTCTTGGATATATCATGTACTCGGTAAAATACGGTATCCCGGGAATAACAGCCTTTTTCCTGGGTCATATCCTTGCTGACCTTACCTGGTATAGCATTATTTCCTTTGGAATCGCCAAAGGGAGGCGTTTTTTCAACGATCGTTCCTACCGGAGACTGATTGGAGCATGCGCCACATTTCTTGTTATTTTTTCCGGATATTTTTTTTACAGCGGGGTCAACAAGATATACCCGTCACTACTGTAACCCGACAAGTCGGAATTTTTTTAGTATGACGGGGTAAGGTACCATTAACACCACACAGTCTTCCTTTTTATCAGGCAGCCTGCCTGTACTTTATCGGTGACTTCCCTGTCCATCTTTTAAAAGACCTGGAAAACGTACTCAGCTCGGAAAAACCAAGGAGAAAGGCAACTTCAGTCAGGTTAACTTTTTTATCTTTAACATACTGTTTGGCTATATCCATGCGCATTTCGTTAAGCAGGGCAATAAAAGTTGTGCCCTCCTGCTGCAGCAGACGCTGTAGTTTACGGATACTGAGGTGGAGCTCCGATGCCGTTTTCTCCACGGTGGCATCCCCGGAAGGAAGATGCTCAACAATTATATTCTTAACTCTCTCCACCAGGGTTCTGTCAGTCAGGCTGTTGATATATTGAGTCATCACCTGCTCATTAAAGGATGCCAGTTCCTCATTCCCGCTCGGCAGAACAATATCCACCACATCAAGAGACAGCGCAAAACCGCTTGACGGTGCTTTAAAAGTTATCGGCGACTGAAAGAATTCATAGTACCTGCCGCCACAATCGGGGCGGCCATGAGTGAGTTCAACCGACAGCGGAGCAAGATCCCCCTGAAAATTGACCCGTAATGCACTCATAATCCAGGCAAGAGCGGCGTCTTCCCGGCCTCTTAAATAGGGTGCTTCATCTCTGTATTTCAGTGTAAAAACAAGTGCCCCTTTCGCCCTGTCTTCGTAAAGATCTGCAAAGGAAGCATCAGAAATGACCCGGTGGAACCGGATAAGACGCTCAAGGGTAATCCGCAGACTCTTACTCACAAGCATGGCATATCCAAGTGTACCGAAATGTGATGGATGCCAGTTTGTCGCGGCAGTAAGTCCAAAACACTGATCCTTAATAAGATTTTCCATTTCCTGCCAGAGTTCAGCAATTTTCTGCAGAGAATGTCTCGCCCCGGGCTGATACATGCGCTGCGGATCAAGCCGAACTTTTTTAAACACGGCGGCGGGATCCTGATTGTATTCTTCAAGGATATTCCAGAGAACAAGCTGAACGCTTGCCAGTTTTGTCAGATACATGCCTTTTCTCCCGAAGTGGTTGTTATCGACATAGAAATAAAAAAATCAGCCGGGTAAAAACATCCTCCAGAATGCTTATCTTCTCTGCAAGAATGACACGCAGAATACCAGGCAACATAGTCAACGATGCCGGTCACTATAGCGTGGCTGTCGTAAAATGACAATCAGATATCTTCGGCAGGGAATCTATCCAAATATCGTAACCTGCCAATTATCATATAAAATAATTCAGGCTATTCATCCTGCAGGTAGAAACAACGGCGCAAACTGACAAGTAAAATGGCGCACAACGGCAAGCATCAATCAATGATACCACCTATATTGTAATCAACAGTAAAGGAAGGAATATAAACCCCATGAAAACACAACCTGCACAAAAAACAATCATGATCCCCAACAAATCAGAACAGGATAACGCAGTGATTGACTTTGTCAGTGAACTGCTGGCAATGACACTGGCAGAACAGGGCGAAGAGATGATTGTCGAGACCAGAGCAGAGGATTTTGTCTTTGACACAGGATCCGGCATACAGACAACCGCCTCACTTGAGGCTGTCATTAAGTGTGAAGATGTTGCAACAGATGACAAACTGGAAGTCACACTTTCAGGAACGGTGACAAATCTGCAGGGAGAAAAAGAGACCTTCACTCTGTTCTTTTTCACCCGGCTTGACGAGGATGAGACAACCTCCCCAAACCATAAAGACAGAACCGGTTTTACAACACGCTACCTCCTTATCCAGTTTGAAAAAGCGTCAAAACTTTTTGATTCTGTCTTTGAACTCAACCTCTATCGCAAAGATCAGGCAGGCGAGCAACAGTCCATGGGCCAGGGGCGGGGTTATCTGCTCTTTGGCAATGATCCGGTAAACTAGAATAAACTGAACAGACGAGAGTGGAGGAATTAATGCAGAGGAGAGGAAAAAAACAATCCAGATCGGATGACCACAACAGACCATGCTCTTTCAACAGAAGTGGAGAAAAACAGTGCCGTCAGACGCAGGTCCTATCCATCGAGCAAAATCTGCCGGACCAATCAGTTATCTCAAACCTTGTACATAGATATCTGAAAAAATCCTGAATTTCAAAGCCTGAGTCAAATCCTGCCATCCCCCCCCTGATCTATACACATTTTCCCGCAAATCTCTCCCCGCAGACTGTTTCGT
>JAFDME010000295.1 GCA_019306075.1 Deltaproteobacteria bacterium
GATTCAACGGGTGGAGAATACTTGTCAGGCTGACCTTGGCAATAGTAAGAAGATGTCGCTCAAACCCTCTCTGATAGCGGGCCACCTCCCTGTCCATCAGTAGATCAGTGCCAAAATAACCGCAAAGCTCCTCCAGCCGGTTAGCCACCGCGAAGCTGGCACCAAACCTGACAACCCTGCTGCCAAGCCGGGCCTCGGTGATATCTCCAAGGAGCAGTCCCATGCGGGTTGACTGAAGATGCCCGTCATTGACGGCCCTGGCGATCCTTACCGCCACCTGCAGCGCACGGGTACATATTTCGCTTTTATCCTCACCGGGCCGCTTATCAAATATTATAACGCAGCCATCGCCGGCGGAAGGCTCTATCTCAAGAGGACCGCTCTCCTCCCGATCAACTAGGCCATGTATGGCGGTATGGTAGTCAATAAGAAAAGTTCTGATCTCCTCCGGACTCATGGCAGAGGTCTTCCAGGAATACCGAACCATATCGGTCATCAGGATAACAACTTCCCGCTCCGGTCTATTCCCTGTCATGAATTTTTCCCATTATATTTACCGGCGAATCTTCACGACGCCATTCAGTTGATTGTGGCTATAAACGTAATTACAGCTATCACAGCGACAAAAAACAGGGCCACTTTTACATTAACATCATTGCTTTCATGCTGATCATGATGGTCATCTGACATAATTCCTCTCCTCACCCGAATAAATCGGAACTTTTTAAAATGCTTGGATAAGTACCTTGGTGCTATATCACAGGCACATGATTTCAAAATACATTTCTCAATCTCTCGGAGTCTTCGCTTACCTGTTTTTTCCCACAGAAGTTCAGAAGTAAGCCACTAAACAAAAACCAGTTCAAGAACTTCCTGCAGTGTGGAAACACCGATCAGCTCAATCTGCGGCTTCCAGGTCATCCTCTCCTTATTTCCCCTGGGCAGGACAAAGCGGGTAAACCCCAGTCTCTCCGCCTCCCGTACCCGCACATCCATATGGCCGACGGCCCGGACCTCACCTGCAAGACCAACCTCTCCGCAGACAACGGTGACCGAAGGTATCGATTTCTCCATCAGGCTTGAGGCAAGGGCGCAGATAACACCGAGATCAAGGGCCGGCTCATCAATACGTATTCCCCCGGCAATATTGAGAAAGATATCATTCCCGTACATATCCAGGCCCCCTTTTTTTTCCAGCACCGCGCAGAGCAGAGAGAGACGCTGGGGGTCGGCACCAATGGCCGTTCTTCTGGCTGTACCGAGGTTGGTGGGGCTAACCAGAGCCTGCACCTCCACCAGGATCGGCCGTGTGCCCTCCACACTTGGCAATACAACGGAGCCGGGTTCATCAAGAGGTCGCTCCGCCAGAAAAATTTCCGAGGGATTTTTCACCTCAACCAGCCCCTCTTCCTTCATCTCAAACACACCGATTTCATTGGTTGAACCAAAACGGTTTTTCACGGTGCGCAAAATACGAAAAGCGTGGCTGCGATCCCCTTCAAAATAGAGCACTGTATCCACCATATGCTCAAGCACCTTGGGCCCGGCGATAGATCCATCCTTGGTCACATGTCCTACCAGCACAACCGGAATATCCTCTCTCTTTGCGAGTTCCAGAAGCCTGTAGGCCGATTCACGCACCTGGGTCACCGACCCGGGCGATGACGGAATTTCAGCGCAAGTCAGGGTCTGGATGGAATCGACAGCGAGAAGACTCGGCCGCATTGCCATAGTCATGGCTATAATCTCTTCCACGCCGTTTTCCGTGGCCAGAAACTCCTCCGGATGCATAGCATCCAGACGCCGCGCCCTCATTTTAATCTGCCGTGCAGACTCTTCCCCGGAGACATAGAGAACCCTTCTCTCCTTATCGGCCACTGAGGCAAGAAGATGAAGGAGAAGTGTAGATTTACCGATCCCCGGCTCTCCGCCGATAAGAACCACAGACCCCGGAACAATACCGCCGCCCAGAACTCTGTCAAGCTCTTCAATTCCGGTGCTGATTCTCTCCTCATCCCCGTCCGGGGCCATATACAGAGGCACAGGTTCAGTAAAAGAACGTCCCGTCCCGGAGGTAAGGACCGGTTTTTCTTCCTCCAGACTCTCCCATTCCCCGCAGTCAGGGCAACGCCCAAGCCACTTCACGGTCTGGTAGCCGCATTGACTGCATATATAGAGCGGTTTCTTTTTCTTTTTACCTATTACATTCATAGTATATCCATTGTATATGAAGCATGGTAAAAAGTCACTCTCCACACTTGATAGCGTGGTAAAAAGATCTATATTCTGCAACAGAAATATTCCCTGTCCCGAATTAAACCAGGCCCTGTTACCATGAAAAATCGACACCACACAACTCCACCTCCCGTCACACCGTGGATACCGTTATCCTCCACTCTGGGATTTATGATTCGCCATAAACGTCTTTTAGGGTGGTCTCTCATCCTCTTTGCTGCAACTTTCGTTCTTACCTGGATCGGCTATCTGCTGACTGTTGACTTCATCAACAATCTCACCGGCAACTTTGCTCTCCACCCGCCCCCTGCAGATGGTATCTGGGGATGGGTAAAAAATAAGGGTTGGCTGATCGGCAGCTGGTTATTTATTGTTATCTCCAGAATAGTAGCCTTTTACCTTGCTTTTCTTCTCGCCTATACCGTCACCACCCCCGGCTATGCTTTTCTCTCCTCTGCCGCGGAAAAACTCTATGCAGGCAAACATTTTGATCCGGACGCAGGGTTCACTCTCCCCGGCATCCTTCGTGATATATTTGAGGGCCTGAAAATTGCACTTTTCGGCATCCTGGTGACCATTGCCGCTCTATTTGTCAACTTTATTCCCGGAATTGGGCAGGCGGCTGTATTTCTTCTCTACACCTACTATTCGACCCTTATGTTTATCGATTATCCGGCCTCACGACGCCGCTGGTCACTGGGAAGAAAGATTGGCTGGCTGCGAAATCATTCCAGCCCGGCCTTCCGCATCGGCATCCTGCCCGCCCTTGTCAGTATGATTCCCCTGGTGAATATTTTTGCCATGGCCCTCCTTTTTCCCATACTTACGATCCATGCCACCCTCAACTTTGCAGCTATTGAACTGGGCCGGAAATAATGACATGTCAACCTCATCCTTTGGCAACCTCCCGGAACCGCAGCCAGACACCCCTACAAACTGAAATTCAGATAAAAAAGGAGCTGAAATGAGCACCGAAATAGAAAAAAAATTTCTCGTCACCAGTGAGAAATGGCGGGGATTGGCCCCGGGCAAGCACTACAGCCAGGGCTATCTCAGCCGGGAAAAGGAGACAACTGTGCGGGTGCGGATCATTAATGACCAAGGGTTTATAACTGTAAAGGGTGCAGTAAAAGGTGAAACCAGGCCGGAATTTGAATATGAAATCCCCCTGCAGGATGCCAGAGAACTGCTGAGTAAGCTCTGCCACAAACCTTTAATTGAGAAAACCAGATATAAAATTCCTTTTGGTGAGTTTATCTGGGAGGTAGACGAATTTGCAGGTGAGAATAAAGGGCTTATTTTCGCGGAGATCGAGCTGAACTACGAAGGCCAGGAATTTTCCAAACCGGACTGGATAGGTGAGGAGGTGACCGGAGACCCGAGATATTATAACGCCAGCCTGGTCACCAATCCCTACAGAGACTGGAGGGAAGAGACTACAGGGTAATTCCCCTCTCCTTCAGGTCA
>JAFDME010000296.1 GCA_019306075.1 Deltaproteobacteria bacterium
GAAAATCTCATATTCCCCTGAATCCGTGCAGGCAAAAAGATCGCGGCAAACTACCTGATGGAAGGCCGGCCGTCAAGAGAAATAATGTGAATTTCTAATTCTTTTCTTCTCTTCCGGCAGCTCAGCTTGAGATCCAGGTAGTATCCATGCTAAAGTGTGATAAGGATTGCTCTGTCAGGTGACTGTTTGCATGGGCAAAAATTGGTGTTTGGCTCAAAAATGATAAGCTTATGAAAATTTTGATAGTCTTTGGCACCAGGCCGGAAGCGATAAAGATGAGCCTTCTGGTTAAGAAGCTGCAGCAGATCGATGGTATTTCTGCCCGGCTCTGCGTTACTGCTCAGCATCGCACAATGCTTGACCAGGTGCTTGAATTATTTAACCTTGTTCCCGATTATGATCTGGATATTATGCAATCCCGGCAGGACCTTACAGATATCAGTTGTAATGTTTTACAGGGGCTGAGGGGCGTTCTTGAAGATTATCAACCGGATCTTCTTCTTGTGCACGGAGATACCACGACAACATTTTTTGCATCCCTTGCAGGTTACTACAGTCGTATTCCCGTGGGTCACGTAGAGGCAGGTTTGCGAACGGGAGATATCTATTCCCCATGGCCGGAAGAGATTAATCGTAAGCTGACCTGTGCCATTGCAGAAAAACATTATGCGCCTACAGATTCAGCACGAGAGAATCTTCTCGGCGAAGGTGTTCCCGAGAACAATATTCTGGTCACGGGTAATACAGTGATTGATTCTCTTTTATGGGTAAGCAGAGAAATTGATGAGAGCCAAAATCATCAAAAAAGTTTGCATGACTCCTTTTCTTTTTTGCAGGAGGAAAAAAAACTTGTGCTGATTACAGGGCACAGGCGGGAGAGTTTTGGTTCTGGATTTGAGAACATTTGCAAAGCTCTTTTACGGATTGCCAGGAGAAAAGATGTTCAACTGGTATATCCGGTGCACCTGAATCCCCAGGTTCAGGAACCGGTCAATCGAATTCTTGGCCATAAAAAAAATATACATCTCATTAATCCGCTTGACTATCTGCCCTTTGTTTACCTGATGAAAAAGGCTGAGATCATAATTACTGATTCAGGCGGTATCCAGGAAGAAGCGCCGTCTCTTGGTGTTCCTGTACTGGTGATGAGGGATACAACGGAAAGACCCGAGGCCGTGGAGGCCGGAACCGTTAAACTGGTAGGCAGTAATGAATGGAAAATTGTAGTTGAAGCAGAAAGATTACTTGATGACAGGAATCTCCATCATAAGATGAGTGCTATCCATAATCCTTATGGAGATGGACAAGCTTGTGAAAGAATTGTAAAAGACCTCAGAGATAATTAATCCGAATAAATCGGAATTTTAAAATGCTTGGATAAGTGGTATTAAAGCAAATTTAAACATATAATTTTAAACAACCTTTTCCAGTTTCTCGGAATCTACGTTTACCTGTTTTTTATTACAGACTTTCAGGAGTAAGGTATTAACAAAATATGGCTGGGGTTTCAGGAAAAAGCATCCTGTTTTTCAGCCGGGGAGAAAGATGGATTATTCGGAGAGTTTGCTTGTTCACTTCAGGCGGGTTGAAGCGTTACGCCGGGAGGCTCTTGATCATAAATCAATTGATTTGTCATCGAGGCAGTTGTGTGACCTGGAATTGCTTCTTAACCGTGGTCTTTTTCCGCTTGGTGGATATCTGCTGCAAAATGATTACAACTCAGTTGTCAACGATATGCGCCTTGCTGATGGCACTGTCTGGCCCATTCCAATCTGCCTTGATGTCGATGAGGGGACTGCCAATACTATTGAAGTTGGCCAGCACTTAGCGCTCAATGATTCGGAAGGTTTTTTGCTGGCAATTCTGGTGGTTGAAGAAAAATGGCAGCCGGATAAGAAAAAAGAGGCGGTATCAGTTTATGGTACCGATGACCCAACTGTACATCCGGGTGTCATGCGTCTGTTTGACACTGTCGGCAGTTGGTATATTGGTGGTAAACTTGAGGGAGTCAGTCTCCCGGTCCACTACGATTTCCAGCATCTCAGACTGAGTCCTTCGGAAACTGTGCGCATCTTCACCATGAACGGCTGGCGTCGTGTTCTGGGGTTTCATACCGATGAATATCTGCACTGTGCCCATAAGGAAACGGTTCTTACGGCGGCAAGAGAGGTGGGAGCGGCTGTATTTCTGCATCCGGTGGCAGATCTCACTCACCCCGGAAATCTCGACTATTATACCCAGATTCGCTGCTATCAGGCTTTTACGGAAAAATTCCCGACGAATATGATTCAGCTTGCTCTGACACCTTTTGCGGGAAGAAAAGCGGGGCCGAAGGAAGCATTGTGGCAGGCTATCATCCGTAAAAATTTTGGCTGCAGCCATTTTATGGTAGCCGAGGACCATGCCGACCCACATGCTGGTCGGGAAGGCATGGCACTCTTTTATCCCAGAGGGGAGGCGCAAAAACTGGTTGCCGATTATGCGGAAGAAACCGGCATTGCCATGGTTCCTCAACGAGAGATGGGATATCATCAGAAGTTGAAAAAGTATGTAGTGCTCGATAGAGTAGATGAGGAAGAGGTTGCAATGATTTCGTCTGCTGAACTGCGCCGCCGCCTGGTACATGGTGAAGATATCCCGACATGGTTTTCCTACCCTGAAGTTGTTGACCAGCTGCAATGCTCTTTTCCTCCAAGATCAAAACAGGGATTCACCATTTTTATGTCCGGCCTGTCGGGTTCCGGAAAATCAACTATTGCCAGGGTCTTACTGGTAAAATTCATGGAAATGTGTGATCGGCCGGTAACTTTGCTTGATGGTGATATTGTTCGGAAAAATCTTTCTTCTGAACTTACTTTTTCTCAAGACGATCGTAATCTTAATATCACCCGAATAGGCTTTGTTGCCAGTGAAATCACGAAGAACGGTGGTATTGCTCTCTGTGCGCCTATCGCCCCCTATGAAGAATCGCGACAGGCTAACCGCGAGCTGATATCCTGTTATGGCGGTTATATTGAAGTATTTGTCTCAACGCCTCTGGAGATTTGTGAGCAGCGTGATCGAAAAGGTTTGTATGCAAAGGCCAGAGCAGGGAAAGTAAAGGGTGTAACGGGAGTTACTGATCCGTATATACCTCCGTCAAATCCCGAATTGACTATTAATACAGCAGAGATAACTCCCAAGGAAGCTGTACAGGAAATTTTACTTTATCTTGAAGAGCAGGGTTATATTGTGTGAGAGTGGATATGATGACTGGAATGAGAATTTTGGTTATAGTATCCGTGTGAAAGGATTTTGTGGACGTTGGTAAATAACAGTAATTGAGGATGTTATGAATGTAACAGTATTTGGTGTTGGCTACGTTGGTCTTGTACAGGCTGCCGTACTTGCTGATGTCGGGCATCATGTCTGCTGTGTAGATGTGGATGAGCAAAAGATAGTAGATTTGAAAAATGGGACAATTCCTATTTTTGAACCCGGTTTATCTGATTTGGTAATGCAGAATTATGGGAAAAAGCGACTTGATTTTACTACTGATGCTCAAAAAGGGGTGGATCATGCGGAACTGCAGTTTATTGCAGTTGGAACGCCGTCTGACCAGGACGGGAGTGCCGATTTGCAGTATGTCCTGGCAGTTGCCGGAAAAATTGCTGAACTTATGAACAGCAGCAAGATCATTATTGATA
>JAFDME010000042.1 GCA_019306075.1 Deltaproteobacteria bacterium
TCTCAAGAAGATTCCGCTCAACCTGCCTGTCGGTAAATTTTCTGATAGAGCGATGAGACTTCAATATTTTTATAACGTCATTCACAATCCGACTCCCCGTATTGAGTATTTGTTTGGCCTGCATCAATTCTGTGCAGCTTTCTCCCTCATTGCATGGTGACGGCAGATCAATGATGTCTTATGATAGTGGAGAAAATTCACCTGTTTCTGTAACTGTCAGCATATATTATTCAGCTATTTTTAAAACCATAATGTTTCCAGAAAACGTACTTACATCCGCCCCGCACTCACCCGGCGTCTACCTGATGCTGAACAGCAAATCGACAGTACTGTATGTCGGCAAGGCGAAGGATCTCTTTAAGCGGTTATCGTCCTATGCCCGTTTTTCCGGGGCAGAACATAACAAGACTTCAATAATGCTCTCTAAAGTTGCAAAAGTTGATACCATCATAACAGCAACAGAGAAAGAAGCCCTTATCCTGGAAGCATCTCTTATAAAAAAACATAAGCCCAAATACAATATAATACTGCGGGACGATAAGAACTATCCTTATATCAGAGTCACTGTTCAGGAGGAGTGGCCGAGAGTGATGATGGCAAGGAGGAAAAAAAGGGATAAGGCGCGCTATTTCGGTCCCTACTCATCCTCCTCATCGATGTGGTCCACGCTGAAACTTATATCCTCCCTCTTCCCCTTAAGAAACTGTAAAGGGTCAAAGCTGAAGAAGCGAAACCGGCCATGCCTGAACCGGCAGATAGGCAAATGTCTTGCCCCATGCACAGGTGAAGCTGATCCCGCACTCTACAGTGAGCATGTGAAAAATATTATCATGCTGCTCGAGGGTAAAAACAGGGATCTTACAAAAGAGCTGAAAAAAAAGATGCAGGCCGCTGCAGAATCTCTTCAGTTTGAAAGGGCAGCCAGCCTTCGCGACCAGATTACAGCACTTTCCAGAACCCTTGAAAAGCAGGTTATTTCCGCCAGCCATAAAAAAGATCAGGACGTATTCGGTTTTGGCCGCCAGGATGCTGCTGTAACAATTGCCATCCTCTTTATCCGCGGGGGATTAATCAATGGCAGCAGAACCTTTTTCCTTGCCGACCCTTACGGTGATGACCCATCCATACTTTCCCAGGTACTCAGCCAGTTTTATGATAGCGACTCCCTGTTACCAAAAGAGATCCTCCTTCCCTTTACCCCTGATGACCTGCCACTCCTCCAGGAACATCTGGATGACAGATCAGAGCGGAAGGTGGCAGTCAAAACCCCTCAGAGAGGTGACAGCCTGCAACTGATAGCAATGGCCAATGCCAACGCCCTGCAGTTGTTTAAAGAAAAGGAGAAAAAAGCCAGATCATGGGAAAGTCTCTGCCGGACGATGGAGAAAAAACTTCACCTGAAACTCTCTCCTGAAAAAATTGAATGTCTCGATATTTCAAATATCAGTGGCGACCAGGCGGTGGGGTCTCTCGTCTGTTTTAAAAAAGGAGAGGCTGACAAAACAGGCTATCGACATTTCAAGATCAGGACAGTTGAAGGTCCTGATGACTACGCGATGATGCGGGAAATCCTGGTCAGAAGACTCAGCCGTGCCATTGAAGAGAACAGCCTCCCCGACCTTTTCATGGTGGATGGCGGCAAAGGCCAGCTCGGCATAGCCCTCTCGGTCGCAGGTGAACTGGGAATTACAGACAAACTTGACTGGATCAGTATTGCCAAGGAAAAAAAGGAAGAGGGGGAAAAACTCTACAAGCCCGGCAGAAAAAACCCGATAGTACTGCAGTCACATAACCCGGTGCTCCTCTACCTGATGAGAATTCGTGATGAATCCCACCGCTACGGTATAACCTTCCACAGAAAACTGCGCAACAAGGCTACCCTCACCTCAGAGCTCGATGCTATCGCCGGTATCGGCAGGGAAAAGAAAAGAAACCTGCTGAAACATATGGGCAGCCTGAAAAGAATAAAAGGCGCAACGGAGGAAGAGCTGCTCCAGGTTCGGGGAATCGGGAGTGAACTTGCAGGACAGATCTACTCCTACTTTAAGCAGAACTGATCAATCCTCCCGGCGCAGTCTCTCCATCTCCAGACGGCCCTGAATATAAAGGGACAGGGCAGCTATAGCCTGATCACAGAGATGAAAAACGGGAATACCGGCATCAATAAGCGAATCCCTCAACGGGTCATAGAGTCTGCCGCCGTCAATTACCGAAACAAGGGGTTTATCGCTTTTTTCAACCAGCTCCACCAGCAGATTTTTAATACCTCTATCGGAATCCATATCATAACGGCCCCCTGCATTATCCCCGAGGGTCATGGTAACAGGAGAAAGCGGGTCGAGGCTTAGAACGATGGCATCCACCCCGCCATCATTCATCAAAATTCCGGCAATGTCGGCGTGGACCGCATCATCAGCAGAAGGTGTTATGTCAAGGGGGTTAGTCAGGGTCACCAGAGAGGAAAGATTTTTAGTCTGCAGCAGGCCTGCTATCTTCTTACTGCTGTCATCGCTGAAATCAGCAAGATTCATCTGGTATTCATCCGAGGCGATGGAGTCAGCCATGCCCACAGCCTCAAACCCGGCGCCGGACACCGCTGCAAGTCTTCTTCCTCCGATTTTTTTATGGTGCAGGGTTTCGGCCAGAAAAAAGAGATCCTGAAATTCAATAAAATTTCTGGCAACAATTGCCCCTGCCTGGTGCACACAGTTTTCACACACCATATAATCACCGGCAAGAGACGCCGTATGCCCGCTGGTTGCCGCCTTTCCCTCTGGTGTCCTGCCGGCCTTGTAAAAAAGAACTGTTTTACCGTTAAGTACTGCCGCACGGACAGCCCTGCAAAAGCTCAGACCATCCAGGTCTGAAAAACCTTCGGCATACACGGCGATCACATCCACCTCGTCTGAATCGACAAAATAGTGCACCATATCTCCCATGGTAAGATCGGTCTGGTTTCCCATGGAGATCATATACGCGGGCCTGAGCTGAGGACACTGGTGACTGCGATGCAGCATAAATGCACCGCTCTGGCTGATAAGAGCCGCGCGATGATATTTTCTACTCCGCTCCTTGGGCAGTTTTTCTTCGGGAATAAACCAGGTATCATATTTCCCGGGTCGTGAGATCACGCCCATGCAGTTTGCACCAAGAAACACCGGCCCGCCCCCTTCCGCCTTATGGGACGCATCTATCAGAGCAATAACCTGCTCAGCCCGCCCCCGGGTCGCTTCCGTCTCGCCAAGACCCCCGGCAATAAGCATAACTGTTTTGGCGCACCCAAGTTGAATAATCTCCTCCACCAACTCTAACAGCTGCGAACCCGCTACCGCCACAACCAGCATATCCAGGACCCTGTCCAGATCAGCTGGAGAGGAAACACACTTTACGCCGCCAATCTCTTTTTCTCCCTCATGGATAAGAACTACGTCCTCCTTCGGATAGCCCACGCTGAGAATATTATCGAGAATGATCCTGCCAAAATTCTTTCTTTTGCCGGACACACCAATGATACCGATACTTTTGGGGTGCAGCAGAAAATCAATTTTTTCCTTCGGCCGCGGACAGCAGGGAGTTCTGACTGTTGAGAACCTGCACATGCCGTCAAGGGGAACCATCAGGTAGTCGGTAAAGGCGAAAGGATTGACCTCAAGTTCTTCAATGATGAACTCAGTATCCGGGTTGAGCGGAGAAAAATGATTGGCCATTTTGATAAAGGAATCAAAACATTCTATCAGCTGTTCATTGGTAACCACCCTCCTCTGCCCCCGTGTCAGTCCTGTCAGTTTTTTGTAGGCTATGGTCGGTTTAAACAGTTCAAAAAAGGTGCGTCCGTCATTCATTTCCGCAAGAACTGCGACAATTGCCTGTCCTTTTCGAAACCGTTCAGCATAGAGCTCCGCATCAGTTCCGCCAAGTCCGGCACTGATCACCATACCAAATTCCCTGGTATGCCTTAAACCGACAATCAGCTCATTACCAAAGGCCTGAGAGTCGGGAGGCATAAACTGAACCAGGAGAACCCCCTTCAGATCTTTACTGACAGCTTCGGCCAGCTTGTCTCCGGAGAGCTCAGAGTAGCAGAAGGGAGCCTCCAGCCTGTGCTGCTCAATCCAGCGGGTATAGTTTTCCGGCACCTCATAGAGCATTCGCCGAATAGCAGATCTGATCTTTTCCGGTGTTTTTTCAACTATAGTTACTCCGCCGACCTCTGTTTTATGAACAATATGCGGGGAAATGATTTTCAGTACAGCCTTTTCCCCGGGCAGCGCCATAAGCTCTTCATCATCAACCTTTGCCGTTCTCGGCAGAAATATCGATTTCGGAGGTGTCTCGGCCCCTGACTTTGACAGCAGAGAATATACTTCATATTCATAGAGAAAATCCCTTCCTTCCTGTTGAGCTGCGAGCATCAGCCCTGCAATCCCCCCATAATCTATTGCTAAATCCATTCTCTATCCTAAATTTTATTATCCCCGATACAGCCGATACAGCCGGTTCATCCCGCATCCTGAAGTCATTCCCCGAGATGCTTTTTACCTTATGGAACCATCCTCTTCAGGACGGAGCAGCATACTCCTTCCGGACCGTCAAAGATACCATATTTTAATTTGATTTTAATACTCTATCCAGTTTTCAATTCCTTGACACGCCTGTAAAGAGATGGAATACTGCACGCAAAGGAGGAGCAACCATGAACTATCTCACAACTCTTGAAATTGCCGAAAATATGTCCGGCAGTTCCACCGGAAGCAGGTGGCTTTCACAAAAAAACCGGAAAAAACTCCAGGCTCATTCTCCAGTAGACGGAAAAAATTTTGCTGCCGTTTCAAAGGCAACAGTAAAAGATTATGAGCGAATTGTCACCACCGCCCGCCAGGCTTTTGAGGTATGGCGCTCAACTCCAGCACCGAAAAGAGGGGATATTGTTCGACAGATCGGCCTGCAGCTGCGGGAGTTCAAGCAGCCTCTGGGGACCCTCATCTCCTATGAATCCGGTAAACCTATCCAGGAGGGGCTTGGAGAGGTCCAGGAACTGATAGATATCTGTGACTTTTGCGTCGGCCAATCGAGAATGCTCTATGGAATGACCAGCGTCTCAGAGCGACCGAACCACCGCCTTTTTGAACAATACCAACCCCTGGGAGTGGTGGCAATTATCACCGCTTTTAATTTTCCTGTGGCTGTCTGGGGATGGAATGCCATGGTCGCCTCAATCTGCGGTGATGTCTGCATCTGGAAACCTTCCTCCAAGGCGGTTGTCGTCGCTATTGCCCTGCAGAAAATTATAGCCAGGGTTTTGAGAAAAAACCACCTCCCCGAAGGACTCTTTTCTCTTGTTATCGGAGACAGAAAAGTTGTCGGTGAAACAATTTTAAGCGACAGGCGAATTCCCCTTGTCTCTTTCACCGGATCTGTATCTTCCGGCCGAAACGCAGCTCTGAAAGTCCATGAAAGATTTGGCAGAACTATCCTTGAGCTTGGCGGAAATAATGCCCTAATAGTGACCGAACACGCAGATCTTGCACTCGCCATGCCCGCCATTGTTTTTGGTGCTGCAGGTACTGCAGGACAGCGGTGTACAACAACCAGGCGTCTTATCATCCATGAATCCATCTATAATGATGTAAAGAAAATGATAGTTCACGCCTATAAAGGCCTCAGCGTTGGTGATCCTCTAATTGAGAAAAACCATATTGGACCGCTGATCGACAAAAACGCGGTTAAATCATTTAAACGTGCAGTTAAACTGATCATAAAGCAGGGCGGGACAATTCTATTTGGGGGAAACAGTCTGGCCAGGGGGAAACAGTACAGTTCACCCTGTTATGTAGAGCCGACCCTGGCCGAGGTTGAAAACAGTATGCCCATCGTGCAGGAGGAGACCTTTGCTCCCATTCTCTACCTGATCAAATACAGGGGGGATGTTCAGGAGGCCATCACTATTAATAACAGCACCGATGTGGGTCTTTCCTCCTCCATTTTCAGTACCAACCAGAACCAGATCGAAGCGTTCCTCTCCGCCACCGGCTCTGACTGCGGTATAGCCAATGTTAATATCGGTACATCCGGGGCGGAAATTGGCGGTGCCTTCGGCGGTGAAAAAGATACCGGCGGAGGAAGAGAATCAGGCTCGGATGCGTGGAAAGCATATATGAGAAGTCAGACGGTCACTGTTAACTACGGCTCCGACCTGCCCCTGGCACAGGGGATTGAATTTAAATTGCCCAACCCGAATAAATAAAAATTTTAAGACCGGTAAAAAAAAGGGAATCGGCACCCGAGTTATTCACTTCCGCCAGGAAATGGGGGTTATTCTTCTTAAAGGGCTGGAAGATCTCAGCCTTGAGTTTCCTGATCTTCTGCGAAACGCAAGGGGACGCGGTGAGAACTCTATTCGTTTTCGCCCCCGCCCAGGTTTCCATGGTAAAATTTATCATACACCTCGATTTAGAAGAAAATACCTCATTTATTGACCAACACTAAATAAGCTACGGATTTTATTCTAATAAAAGGGAGATGCGTGCATGCAGCGCAGTGACGGCCGTATCCACTTTCAGTATCCGTTTGCCAATTGAGCAGTCGATAAAACCCTGCTCTCTGAACTTCCCTACTTCATAATCAACCCATCCCCCCTCGGGACCAACGGCAAGGGCCACCCTGCCACTTTCCCTCTCCACATTCTGCTGCAGTGTGGATTGGCTGCCGGGATGGGCTATGATACTAACCTGACACCTGTCTTTTATGGTTGGAAAAAAATCTTCAATAAATGGTTTAAAACGGCGATGCAGAGATATCCGGGGCAATCTGGTATCGACTGCCTGCTCAAGACCTTGAAGCAAATAGGGTCTGAACCGATTTTCAGCAACAATGGAAGCCTCCCAGAAGCTTTTTTCGACCCGATTTGCATTTACCAGATGGATTGTTCCGACACCAAGAGCTGTCACCTGGCTTAAAATCCTTTTCAGCATAATCGGCCGGGGCAGTGCCAGGATAAGATCAACCGGGGGAACCGTTACCTGCAGATCCGAGATCTCGATACTCAGATCAACGAAAAAAGGATATTTTTTTTTCAGGTCAATTATCTCTGCCTGCCCTCTTCCACCACTGATGATACCAAATCTCACCATGTCTCCGACTTGTGAACGTAGCACTTTTATTATATGTTCAGCCCTGTAGTCGATCAATCTGATCAGCTTGTCAGTAATTTCGTCAGACTCGGCGAGTATAATATTCACAATTGTCCTTATTATTTTTGTAAGGGTGACTAACCCGAATAAATCGGAATTTCAAAATGCCTGGATAAGTGTTCCTGAATAAACAGTAGACTGAGGTCAATATCTATGCTTTTCCTTTATAATATCCTGCAGCTTATTTTTCTCCCTCTTTTAGCACCGCTGCTCTTTATTATTAGTCTGGTAACTCCAAAATACCGGGGAAGAATGGTCAACCGTATCGGACTCGGGATAAAAAGCAGGATACTTCCTCCTGTAAAGGGCCAAACGACAATATGGCTCCATGCCCTCTCCGTTGGTGAGGTTACTTCAGCTGTCCCCCTCGCTGAAGGTCTGCGGAAAAAGTATTCCTCGGCCAGGATAGTTTTCACCGTCTCTACACGGTCGGGGGAAATCATCGCCAGGAATCTGCTGACAAAAACCGTCGATCACATCCTCCCCTCACCTCTTGATATTCTGCCTGTGGTCATGTTCTTTTACAGTCGCATCAAGCCGCAGATTTTCATCCTCGTTGAAACAGATTTCTGGCCCAACTTCCTCCTCTACCTGCAATACAAAAAGACGCCCACAGTGCTTGTCAACGGCAGGGTATCTGCAAAATCCATGTCCGGCTACAAACGATTTCCATTTTTCTTCCGCCCGATGTTCGACTCATTCAGTTGTCTCCTCATGCAGACGGAAAGTGACAAACAAAATATGAATAATCTCGGTATAAACAGAGAAAAGATCATGGTTCCCGGTAACCTTAAATTCGATACACAGATCACCGAAAAATCTATTATTCCCCTCTCTCTGTCAAAGCTTCTGCCCGGCGATACACTGGTGATTACTGCCGGGTCCACCCATCAGGGCGAAGAGGATATGCTCTTTACAGCATTTAAGAGGCTGCAGATTTCTCATCCGAAAATTACCCTTGTTCTGGCGCCGAGAGATCTGGATCGGGCGGATCAAATCCGTATAGTTGCAAAACAACACGGTTTGACAACTTTGCTCAGATCCCGGAATGATGAAACAGCTGCCGACATTCTTCTCGTCGATTCAATAGGAGAACTTAATTTTTTCTACGCCATGGCAGATATTGCATTTGTAGGAGGCAGCCTGGTTAATGAGGGGGGCCATAATCCTGTCGAACCCGCCATTTTCGGTATTCCTGTTCTTTTTGGCCCATATATGCAGGATTTTCACGAGATCGCCGGTTCTCTCGTTGAGGAGGGAGGCGGTGAGCAGGTCACCGATGCGGCAGACCTGGAACATGCCCTCACACTACTCATGGATTCAGAAGACCTGCGATCTCAAAGAGGGGCAGCAGCAAAGCATTATGTCAACCGGCAGCGTGGAGTGGTGGAAAAACACCTGAAAATTATTCAGACTCTCCTGTGAACCGTATTTTCCAGCTGCTGTCGTACCATCTGCTCCCCACCATAACCTCCGCCTTTATCCTGGGCATCGCATCTTCTCAACTCCTGCAGCGGGGATCAGCTGATCTTTTCTCCACCAGCCTTATACTCGGTCTGCTGTTTATAGCGGTAACACTCTGTTACTGCCTGAAAAATAACCGGATTCTCTTTTATCTGCTTATCCCTCTTTTTTTTACCATAGGTTTCTACCACGCCCGGGAACATTCGTTTCCCCCAAGCGAAAAAAACAGTATCTGGAATATCATCAAGGAGAAACAGGAAGCGGTTATCGTCGGTACCCTTGCGGCAATGCCTGCATATAACGGCAAAGTGAGCAGGATTCCCGTTGCAGTACATCATCTTCGCCTGAATGAGTGGCATGATCTTATTCCCGTGACGGGAAAAATCCTCCTGCGGATGGATGGCCCATTCCCCGACCGCTTCCTCCCGGGTGACACCCTGGCAATACGTGCCAACCTCAGAAGGCCTGGCGGCTTTCTCTCTCCCGGCAGCTTCGATTTCAGTCAGTATCTGGCCCGAAAGAATATCTGGATTACCGGAGTTATACCTTCTCCTCTTTTTCTCAGAAAAGCTGCTTTCGAAAATTCATTTATCCATAACCTGCACTACTTCCCTGAAAAAGTCCGCACTGCCATCGGCAGAGAAATCGACGACAGAGTATCACCAAAACTGAAAGGTCTTTATCGGGCTATTCTTCTTGGAGACAGATCCGCCATAAGCCAGACAGTTCTGGAACAGTTTAAAGCAAGCGGCACCATGCATATTCTCGCTATATCCGGAATCCATATGACTGTTATAGGAACCCTGCTTTTCAGTCTCTTTTACCGGCTGTTGTCTCTTTCCAAAACACTGCTTCTCAACATCAACGTAAAAAAGACAGCCGCCCTTCTCTGTCTGCCCGTGCTGATATTCTACTCCATGCTTACCGGACTGAACCCTCCGGTTATCCGTTCGGTGATTATGAGCACTGCAGTAATCGCCGGAGTCTGCATTAACCGAAAAAAATCAATGGGTGAGCTCCTTTTCCTTGCCGCCTTTATTATCCTGATCTTCTCACCACTGCAGCTTTTTACCGCTTCTTTCCAGTTATCATTTTCTGCTGTGGTCTCTATTATTTACCTTCTGCCAATGCTCAAGCAACTGCTCCTTAAGGAAACAGAGGAACAACAGGAAAAAAATATCCTGCTGAAAATCTCAAAATGGACAGTTGCCGGACTGCTTGTATCCACTGCGGCAACACTGGCAACAGCACCCCTTTCTCTTTACTACTTCAACAGATTGTCTCTGATCGGCCCATTGGCCAATATAATTCTTGAACCCCTTATATGTCTCTGGTCACTTGCCTGCGGTATTATAGCAATTCCATTTCTCTTTTTGCTGCCGCCCCTGGGCGATTTATTCCTTCAGGCCGGCTGCCTTGGCCTTCGACTGTCCCTGCAGATTGTCCATTTCTGTTCATCCCTGCCCTACTCAAATGTTCGTCTTCCAACTCCCGAGCCGTGGCTTATTTTTCTCTACTATCTGCTCTTTCTAAATCTGATGTACAAAACCACTAAAAATAAACAACTGCCCTTCAGGCAGATCGCTCCTCTTTGTATAACTGTATTTTTTTTCTTCCATCCCCTTCCTGCCCTTATTGGAGGGACAAACCACCCTTTTACCATATCGGTACTGGATGTAGGTCAGGGAAGCTCGACCTTTCTTGAACTTCCCTCAGGATATCGGGTTATAGTTGATGGTGGAGGTTCCTCTTACCTGTCCACAAAAGTTGGTGAAAGAGTTATAGCCCCCTATTTATGGAAAAGAGGGATTTCTAAGATAGACGCCATAATTGTCACCCACCCGGATGCCGACCATTACAACGGACTGCCATTCATTGTTGACCATTTTGCCCCATCAAAAGTATGGCTGAACACCACTTCCGGACATGATATGTTTTTTACGAAATTTGTGCAGCAGATAAGGAAAAGTAGTGCAGTTATAGAAATAGTATCAGATAACCGGAGGATGAGATCGCAGGGGGAAGAGATACGCTGTCTGACAAATACAACGGGGTGGTCTGAATCTGAATATGTACACGGCAGCAGCAGGAAGGGAAACAATGGCTTGATCATACAGGCATGCGCTGAAGGAACCTGTATACTCCTTCCGGGAGATATCGGCAAAGGTACAGAGCAGCAGCTTACTCAAAGAAAATACCCGTTGCGATCCACTCTTCTTCTCTCTCCCCACCACGGTTCGGCCACTTCCAACTCAGTCAGGTTCCTTAAAGCCGTAGCACCTGAATATTTGATAGTTTCTGCGGGAAAAGGAAGAAAAAATATCTTCCCCCATCCCGGCCTTGAAAGACTCTGCTCCTTAAACGATACAACCATGCTGCTGACTGCCAGACATGGAACAATCGAGATTGTTTCAGAGAGGGGAGAATACAGCATTTACGGATATCAGAAAGAGAAAAACAACCCGCTTGCCGGACTGCACCGGTTTCTCATAGACAAGGCGGGAAACAACCGACAGAATCAGCATCCTGAGAAAAAACACTGATTCCGCCTAAACTTCCGTGAAATCTGTTGGATCTTTCTTCAAAAATTTTAAGAATTTTGATTTGTCGATTGAATTTGAGTAAGCATCATCAGGGCTGATTTTTTTCTTCACCAATAACTCCATAATCGCATCATCAAGGGTCTGCATACCATATTTTTTTCCCGTCTGCATTGTGGATACAAGCTGAAATGTTTTTGAATCCCTGATCAGGTTACGTACCGCCGGAGTTGCAATCAGTATCTCCAGGGCGGCAACCCTGCCTCTCACGTCAGTACGCTTAAAAAGCGTTTGCGACACTACTGCTCTCAAGGCATCAGAAAGCGTTGACCTGACTTGTCCCTGCTGGTTGGCAGGAAATATTTCAATTATACGGTCAACCGTTTTCATGGCATTCATTGTATGGAGAGTGGCAAAAACCAGGTGACCGGTCATGGAAGCTTCCATGGCAAGAGAGATCGTTTCAAGGTCACGCATCTCGCCAACCATTATAATGTCAGGATCCTCACGAAGTGCACCACGAAGAGCTGCACCAAAACTTTTGGTATGAGTGCCAACCTCCCTGTGGTTGATAATACACTTCTGGCTCTTATGGACAAATTCTATGGGATCCTCAATCGTAAGAATATGATCCTTACGAATTTTATTAGCTTCATCAACTATAGCTGCCAGGGTTGTTGATTTTCCGGATCCGGTAGGTCCTGTTACCAGCACCAGTCCCTTAGGCAGATGGGCAAGACGACCTACAATTTTTGGCAATCCAAGCTGGTCACAGGTCAAAATATCACTGGGAATCTCACGAAATACAGCACCTATGCCATACTTTTGACGAAAAAAATTGCATCTGTATCGGGCGAGACCGGGAATTTCATAACCAAAATCCACATCCCCTGTTTCCTCAAAAGCCTTGATCTTTTCCTCAGGGCATATCTCATAAAGCATCGCTCTGAGTTCATCATTTCCCAGTTTCTTAAACTTTACCCGCTCCATGTCGCCGAGAATCCGGAGCAGAGGCTGCTGTTCTGCGACCATATGCAGATCAGATGCACCCTCATCATTCATCAATTTAAAAAACCCGTCTATCTGAGCCATATTACTCCCCGTGTTTCAACACAATTAACTAATGCGGGCGATGCCCGCAAGCCAGGTTATTTAGGCTATAGGCTGATAGGAAAAGTAAAAACAGAGAAGAACCTCCCCTAACAGCCTTCAGTCTAAATAACCTATTAATTTAACAGAACAAACTTAAAATTATTTTCTCAGAGTCCGCACTTACCTGTTTTTATTACATAAATTCTGGGACAAGGCACTAACCCCGGTAAAAAAAGACTAGTCGGAAAATTTTCAGTCACGCTGGAGTCAACCTCTTTATGGTATTAACAAATTACGGTTATCTATAAGATTATCACACGATAACAGTTTTTTTAAAGTATTTTATTATTTCATCAACATCATCCATAACTTGGAAAAGAAACATATCCTCACTGCCGATATTACCGTTACCAAGAAGTTTATCTCTTATCCAGTCTACAAGTCCAGTCCAAAATTCACTTCCGACAAGAACTATGGGAAAAGGTTTGATTCGCTGGGTCTGGATCAGAGTCAATGACTCAAAGAGTTCGTCAAGAGAACCAAAGCCACCGGGCATGCAGATAAATCCCATGGAATATTTCATAAACATCACTTTACGGACGAAAAAGTATTCGAAATTCAACTCCAGATTAGCGTAGGGGTTGGGTTCCTGTTCGTGGGGAAGGTCAATATTCAGCCCGACAGAGACACCTCCGGCACTTGCGGCTCCCTTGTTGGCGGCCTCCATGATTCCGGGTCCACCGCCGGTTATCACACCAAACCCGTTTTTGGCAAGCTCAGCACCTATCTGTTCCGCCAGGAGATAATCCTTGTCATCGGATGGAGTACGGGCCGAACCGTAAACAGTAACTGCAGGGACATCAATAGATGACATTGTATCAAAACCATCAACAAACTCTGCCATGATCCTGAACATTCTCCAGGAATCACTTACGATAGAATTATCAAGACTGTCACGACTTCCTCTACCTCTCCTTTGACCAAACCTGCTCATATTCCACCTTTTTTCCTGAGTATAAGAGAAATTTCTTCTGCATTCTACCGACTGAGAATCAATTTCGTGAAGACACTAACCCGACAATTTTAAGAGTTCCGGTCGGTTCGAATCAAGTTTGCAGATTATCCTGAAAAAACTGCTTGAGATCTTGATAGAGAGCACGGTGCACAACTTCCCGGGAATCTACCTTACTAAACCAGTTGAAGGCCCTCTTGTTATGTCCGATTTTGGCATAACACTGCGCCAGATAAAGTTGTGATTCAGATCTCAACTCACGTCGTTTAATACTCTGTTTCAAATTTCCAAGGGCTTCGACAAACATGCCGGAACTGATTTGCATCCTGGCCAGTCCCAGTCTGTACTGATGATTATGAGGATCCAGAGCAACACTTTTTTGACAGAGAGAAACAGCGATTTCATCCCCCTCACCCTCCTCAAAATAAACCAGACCAAGGAAATGCATGGCACGATCGTCATATTGATTACTCTGCAATGCTCTCTGCAACCACTCCATTGCCTCAGCATTCTTTGAAAGGCCATAATAACTCCGGCCAATGTGATATGCCAATCTCTCGGCCTGCCTGCTGGCACCATGTGCATGATACCAGGGCAACAGATAGTGAAGTGCCTCCTGATAGTCCCCTGTTTCAGCGGCAAGAACACCTATATTTCGTTTCAGTTCGTTCTCCAGCAGCGGGGTATCAACATCTGCGCCACTACTGCAGAGCAGTGCTCTCTTATAAAGGAGAATCGCCTCTTTCTTTCGATTGCTGTTCAATTCTCCAAGACCAAGATTATAAAGTGCCATGAAGTTTTTGCTGTCAAGCTTCAAAGCCTTTTTAAAGCTGTTCTCGGCCTCGTTGAATCTGCCCATCATGGCAAAAGTGACACCGAGACTGTTATATAAATTAACATCAGATTCGTCACATTTTAAACCTCGCCTGTACTCACGAACAGCCTTTACCAGATCACCGTCACTGAAATAAATATCCCCAC
>JAFDME010000297.1 GCA_019306075.1 Deltaproteobacteria bacterium
CCATATACTGGCAGACAATATCAGAAAGAATCCCCATTACCTTGATCAACTTTGCGAACAGACTGATATCAAATTGTGCCCGCAGCCTCAACAGTCTCCGGTACAAGCTGAACCGGAGCTTCCCGAAGAACTCGACGCAATACGATATCGAACGACAGACCGGGAAAAAAACACCTGGTATGTCTCTGTGAGTGAACTCAGCGGTACTCCTGTGGAAATATTCGCATCCACCGCATTCGACCGTGACCAGCATCTTCAATCAAGAATTTCCGATCTCACCACCATAACCAGGCTGATTTCACTCATTTTACGTCATATCTTCATGGGAGAACGACTTACCCTGGAGAAAACACTCAAACAACTGGACAGGAGTTCAAGACAGAAAAATGATCTTCCGGACATGCTGAGCAGAGTACTGAGTAATTACAGTGAAGAAAAAGTCGATGCAGAGAGGGAAGGATCAACCAACCCCTAACAGACATTGCAGTCACAGCACCTCAGTCCGAAAGAGCAGGGAGTTTCAGCAGTCAAGATCGAACTCAAAAGGGATGTTTAATTTCTCGAAGTGCCGTATTACTTTTTGCAGCAAATAGAGATTTGATACGCTGAAGGTGAGCTCCCACGCCGGCTGTAGCTGAGAATAACTGGAAAGAATCTGGAGGCTTTCCATTTCCATCTTTTCCGGAGCTGCAGCAATAGCACCCATGATCTCTTTTCTCGTTGCTCTCAGGATGTGGAGAATCTGTTTCTTACGAACGCGGGTTTTCCTTGTTCTCCATGAGATATTTACAGCATCTTCCCGTTGAAAATTCAGCTTCAAAAACCGTTCACATTTTTTTTGATGAACTGACAGCCCTTTTTCAGTTAAAAGTGCGCAATTATCCTTGGCACTGGGATTAGGCTTGCAGCACGAAGAGAGCTTCACTGAAACCGGATCAAGGGTTATCAGCTCTATTTTGTTGAATGCCCCGGTAGGCGTCACCAGTGGAGATACACCACCAAATAACCTGATTTTTATATTCTCAATCACTTCCTGCAACCGCAGTACCCCTTCACCAATCTTCACATACAACTCATCCAGAGATTCTATACCATAATGGGCAAGTAAAACCGGCAAATCTTCACTTTCCAGTACCTCAAACGGGACACCGTAACACAGAAGTTCCTGCTTCAGCATGGAATATCCCACTTCTCGTGTTACCTTTCTTCTCCTGATCCTGAACCCTTTAGCCAGTTCACCTCTTGACCGCGGTGTTTTACACAATATCAGCATCTGCTGCTCAAAACGTATCGGTTCCTCTGCACGAATGATCTTGACCATATCCCCGTCATTCAACTGACATTCAGCAGACACCCGTTTATTTCGTATCATTGCGCCAAGACAAGTATGTCCAACCTCCGTATGAACCCGGAAGGCAAAATCAAGCACTGTTGAGCGCACGGGCAGACAGATAAGGTCTCCCCTGGGAGTATATGTGTAAATCTCCTTCTTGCCGCTTGCTGCTATCACATCCCGGTAGGAAACAGCATCTTCAGATCCTATAACATCAAACATCTCCTGAATTTCCTGAATAAACCGCCCCTGCTTTTTGGTTTGAGAGGACCAGTTTTGAAACAGCCCCCTCTGTGCTCTCCGCTCCATTTCATTCGTTCGTATTTTGAACAGATATTTTTGTCCCTTTATTATTGCTCTTGCGTGCAGGCTCTGATATCCCGTTGGTTTGGGATTGGCAATAAAGTCACGAATTGTTCTAGGGATCGGTTTGAAGGTCTGATTGATTATGCCAAGAGCGTTATAGCAGGCCTGCGTGTCCTCAACAACTGTAAGAATCTCAACAGGAGTATCGATCCGCTTCAACAGGATACGGTTGGCCAGATCATAATAGGCCCAGAGTTTTTTTGTTCTGATAGCAACCCTGCATTCAAGCCCGGCCTTTCCTGCCGCTTCTTTAACATCATTAATAATTTCCAGCCCTACGGGAGATTTTTTTAATTGCCGAATATGGCTGTTTAACTTGGCACCCTGTTTGGGAAATCTATAGAGCAGAGCAAGATTGTACATTTCCCGCTTTAAATTAAATAAACCAAAGACGGTTGCCAAAGGAGCATAAATATCTATAGTCTCGTCAGCTATGCGTTGCCGTTTTCTTTTTGGCAGTACTTTCAAGGTGCGCAGGTTATGCAGTCTGTCAGCAAGTTTAACCAGCATAACCTCCGGTCTCAGCGCCGCACCGGAGAAAATTTTACGGTGAGTTCGTTTGGCAATAGTCTGTTTATCACCGGAAATATGCGTAACCTTGGTACACCCCTCTACAATTGCCTGAACGTAGCTGCCGAACTTCTGCCCCACAATTTCAGCAGTAATATCTTCCACATCTTCAATTGTATCGTGCAAAAGAGCTGCGGCAAGAATTTCCGGGTGAATAACATCCATCTCCTCAGCGAGTATCCTGGCAACAGAACATGGATGAAGAATATAGGCATCTCCGGACCGACGCCACTGATCAAAATGAGCCTCAGTCGCAAAGTCCAGGGCCTCCCAGAAAGTTTCTGCGCCCGGTGTATCACCTATAAAAGACTTCATCTGGTTACGGTAAAGCTCTAGATCAAATGGAATAAGGCGCATACCTTCCTGTTGTGTTAAAATGTCAGTTGATGATTATACTCCAACGCGTCTTCCCTCCTCCTTACATAAATAGTATGCAAAAAATTATAGAAAAACAGAGTATAACTACTCTCAAGTTAACAGTATTCCTCTAACGGAGAAAACAAAAAAATATAAATGATAAAAAAAAGAAAAAATTATCGTCTCTCATCCTCTTCTAAGGAGAGAAAAATACAAAGTCAACAGAACAGAGTTGTCCGGCATAAAATCGAAAATGAAGTGCTTGCCCACCTCTACTCGTCTAATAAACCGGTCACAATCAATGAACTGCGAAAACTCGCAAAAAAGAAGAAGAACGATGAAATAAATAGTGCAATCGAAAACCTGCTTATAAAAAAATATATCCGCAAAAACAGCAGAAAAGAATTCCTCCTGCTGAAAACTGCTCCTATCTATTCGGGCCTCCTTGAACTGAATCCTAAGGGTTTTGGTTTTTTGATTGAACCAATTCCGTACCGGGAAGCCCCACTATTGACCAAAAACTCCTATATCTCTGCCACTCACATGAATTCAGCCCTTCATGGCGACAAGATACTCATCCGTCTGGTCCGGAATCGAAACAACAGCAGAGCGGAAGGTCAGGTTATAAAAATCCTCTCCCGGAGGAATAGAACAATCGCCGGTTTTTATACCTCGGATAAACGGGGCAATATTGTCAGGCCGGAAGATCCACGCTATCCTTTCCTGATTAAGGTCGCAAGTCCACCATTCAAGCCGCATCAGGGCGATGCAGTACTTGTCAGGATAAAACGGGACAGCCAGTCCGCCACCACTATTTCCGGAGAAATTATAGAACTGCTCGGCAACCCTGACAGAATAGACGTTCAGATGCGACTGGTGATCGAAAAATTCTCCCTTCCACACAGCTTCAGTGAAGGTGCCATTAAAGAGGCAGACTCCCTGTCGAGTACTTTTCCCCGGACGAACAACGAACTGATTTTCGGCATATAGAGCATATAACAATCGACG
>JAFDME010000043.1 GCA_019306075.1 Deltaproteobacteria bacterium
CTGCATCTTTCCTGCCCCTATGCATCATTTTTAACGCACATCGATTAACCTGCTTCCCCCATCCCCCTCTCTTTTCCAACCAACGAAAACCACTCGTAAATCATATAACACACCGTATTTACTCATCCAACAAACACATCTTTGATTCAATCCTGTAACTGGCACATAAAATGCATTCAACTGAAGTGAAGGTACGTTGGCAGCCGGACCAGAGACCGCCACGGACCTGCAGAAACAGAAGAATAAGAGAACAAATGTGAAGAGCAACATCTGCAATATATTTGTTGCACCACCCGTTCCATAGTGGAGCTGAACATGCACCCAGTATTGAAATATACTCTTTCTCTGCTCATTGCCCTTGGCTGCTGCATACTGTTGCCCGGGCAAAGTATGGCTCTACAGACCCACGGAGCACCGGAAGGCATGTACGTCCATCAGATGGCGCATATTCTCTATATGGCCGCTATGGGCTATCTGTACTGGGACACAAAGCGATCTACTTTTCCGGGAAGGGGCTGGATATATCTGAGAATATTCTGTTTTTTTACCATCCTGTGGAATTTTCTCGCTATTATGGGCCACGCTGCCACCCAGCATCTCCATCCAGGAGACTTCACCCATGTAAACGGCTATCTGTTCAGCAAAGTAAATATGCCCCTTACATTTGTGAAATTTATCTATTACACCGCAAAACTCGATCACCTGCTCGCAGTACCTTCCATGTTCTTTCTCTATATGAGCCTGCGCTCCTTTTATAAAAACTCACTGAAAAGGGATGACGAGTAATGGAAATGTATATGCTCCCTTCAGTGATCACCGATATCGTCGGCTCCCAGTTGATGATTATTCTCGCTTTTCTTTCACTTCGTTACACTTTCCTGTTAATCCGCAGGGAACCCGATAACTTTCTCTGGGGTTTTCTCCACTATCTCTGTATTGCTCTTGCAATTTTTGCAATATCCAGAGCAGTAGGCCATATGGTGAAACAGGCCCTGCTGATCAGTGATCAGAAGGAAGTGTGGAAAATGCTCTCTCCATTTTCAGGAGGAATCAATACTCTGCTGATGATCTCCGTATCGGCCGTTACCATTTACTACCACAAGGGAGTTGAGGGATATCGGGCTATTCAAAAAAAGGCGGAAAGTCTCAGAGAGGCCAATAAAAACCTGGAAAAAGCAACTTCTACTATGAAAGAGATGAACCTGCATCTCGAAGAAATGGTTGAAAGCCGTACCCTTGACCTTGCCCTGTCAGAAGAGAAATTTCGCAATTTTTTTCATAATTCCAAGGATATGGTTTTTTTCATCGACGAAACGGGATCCATTATGGACATGAATAAAGCCGGCATGGAGATGCTCGACTATTCGGAGGAAGACCCGGCTAACCTCTCTCTGAAGCATATTTTTGCAGATAAAAATGATCTTCAAAAATTTTTAACCACTCTTTCCAACAAGAAATTTGTAGATGATTTCGAGGCTGAGTTCATCAAGAAAGATGGATCCAGTGTCTATACACTGCTTTCAGCGACCGGACTCTATGATGAGAACGATAAATATATCGGCTGTGAGGGCATTGCAAAGGATCTCACCCGTTTGAAAACCATGACGGCGCAGATGATCAGCACAGAGAAGATGGCTTCAGTCGGCCAGATGGCAGCCGGAGTAGCCCATGAGATCAACACTCCTCTGGGCATTATTCTCGGCTACTCACAGCTGATGAAGGATGATTTTCCTGAAAACAGTGAGGAGCATGAAAACCTCGTAGTTGTAGAGAGGCAGAGCCAGGCCTGCAGGAAAATTGTGGCCGACCTGCTGAAATTCTCACGCCAGTCCAGCAGCTCCACCCATGACGTCAACATCAACGATATTCTCAGAGACGTCCTGGCAATCACCGAGCATAATCTGCATCTCGACCACATTGACATAGATCGGTGTCTGGCTGAAGACCTCCCCGTTATTGCGGGCGATGAAGAAAAGTTACGCCAGGTATTTGTCAACCTGATCAACAATGCCCAGCATGCCATGGAATTCGAAGGCGGTGTCCTCACGGTGCGCACAAACTATTCCAAGGAAGAACAGATGATAACAGCATCGATAATTGATACCGGGACTGGAATTGATGCTGAGATCAGAAACCGGATTTTTGATCCGTTTTTCACCACAAAATCTGTTGGCAAAGGAACGGGACTTGGACTCTCCGTTAGTTATGGCATCATCAAGGACCATAATGGAACAATTCGTGTGGAAAGCCCAGTGATGTATAAGAACAGCTGTCAGCTGACTCCAGGCACGGCAATGCATATCCAGCTCCCGCTGCCGGGACAGAGTAATAAGTAACCCCTGGAAAAAATATTTCACAAAGACAAATAGTACTTCTAATTATAACAAGTTAACCACAAACAGAGCAGAAGGTAAAAAAATGGCTGAAATTCTCGTTTTGGATGATGTCCTTGACGCGGTCGTACTTATCAGAAAAATCCTTTCAAGACAGGGTCACACAGTACACACCTTCACGGAGGAAGAAGATGCGATCAAATATGGCTACAAAAGCCATATCGACCTGGCAATTCTTGATATAAAACTGAAAAAAATGAGCGGCATCGACGTGCTGGCAGAACTCAAACGCCTTCAGCCGGAAATGAAAGCCATTATTTTGACAGGCTATCCCACCGTCGAAACCGCCAGGGATGCACTCAGTTTTGGAGCCAATGAATACTGCGTCAAACCGATTGATAAAAAAGAACTTGAATCCAAGGTAGAAAAGGTGCTGCAACTCTAGACAGTTGCAACCCATTTACACATATTTCCGGAGAGGTAAGAAGTCTTCGGCTATTTACTAATTTTTTTCAAAAAGGAGCAAAAAGTGAAGAGATCATTTTGGCCCACACTAGTAGCAGCAGCGATTTTTTTCCTCGCCGCACACACAACCAGTTTTGCTGAGAACACCATTTCAGCGTCAGAATACAAAGCCGGAGACACCGTTACAATCAAAGGTGCAATTCAACCCGGCGAAGAACTGTATATTGCAATCGCTCAACAGGATCAATTCGCTCCAAAGGACTCAAACGGCGTCAATGAAGCCAAGAAACTCAAGAAGAATGCAAAGAAATTTGGTTTTTCCATGGATACCGCAGTTCCACCTCTCTACTATATGCTCACCAGCAATCGTGATGCATTTGGTACAGACGCTAAGAAAAAATTCGGTGGTCCCTCCTTCCTCTTTAAAAAAGACGGCGGACTCTACACCACGACAATGTTCAAGCTGAAAAAAGATTTTGCGGAAGTTGATGCAACTGCCAAGAACATGCTTGGACCCATTAAAACCGCTGAACAATGGAATATGCTGAAGTGGGGCCATGAAAAAAAATACGGTATCAACACCGTTGTAAAAGAGGGTAATAAAAAAGGCAAAGTAGTTATCTTTGCCCGAAGTGTTATCGGTCAGACTGATAATTACTGGGATGAGGGGACATCCATAAACCTGGATAAAGCAACCGGTGAATTCACCGCTTCATTTGCCTCTTTTCGCCACACAGCACCAGGCACCAAATTTGATGTTTATGTAAACGGCGACAAATCCGGTTCCTATACTGTTTTGAAAAACGGATACTGGATGAACAAAGGTTACCGTTATATGAACCCGCTCTTTGTTGTTATAGGCGCAATTCTTGTCGGCACCTACTTCTCCATGATTGGTGCGGCCGGCGGAATGCTGATGGGTGCTTTTCAGGCTCTCGTTGTCCAGACTGCTGGACCGGTTGGTATCAACGCCGCAAACGTTCTCCGTCCTTCCAATATTGCCCTGACCCTTTTCTCCCCTCTCGGCAGTTTCTATCGTTTCGCCGTAGTTGAAAAGCGCGTTGCCTGGCCGGTCGGTCTCTCCTTTGGTGCAGGTATTTTTATCGGCTCAGTCTGGCTGGGGAAATATGCCACCCAGTATCTCTCCATGAAGGCTTATAAAGAATGGCTTGGAGTACTCGTTGTTATAATGGCAGTCAAAACTCTGATGGAAATGACCCCTAAGGCCATGTCCAAGAGAAAGAACATCAAGGCAATGACCCAGAAGTTCAACGCTGCCGTTAAAAAAGCCAAAGAGACTGGCGGCGCAGTAGAGATGGGTTCCATTGAACCGGTAAAATCCGGTATATTCGATTACCGATTCAAATTCTGGGGAGAGGAATTCCGCATCAACCCGGCACTTTTTGCCTGTCTGGGACTTATCGTGGGTGTTGTTTCCCGTGCCTTCGGAATCGGTGGCGGTTTTCTACTCGTGCCGATGATGACCACAATCGCCGCCCTGCCAATGTACGTGGCTGTGCCGATATCTCTTATTGGTACCTGTTTCTCAAGTATCGGCTCCTTTATCGGCTATGTTATGAACGGCTATCTACCGGATATTACACTTGCCATATCAATCATAATTGGTGGCTTTGTCGGTGGTATGCTGGGCAGCAGGTTCCAGAAACTGTTCAGTGAGCAAGCTCTTAAAATCATCCTCGCCTGTACCCTGTTTTTCCTCTTCTTCAGATTCCTGAAGATTGAATACTGGATCTAACCCGACAAGTCGGAATTTTTTTTAGTATGACTGGATAAGTACAAGGTGCAATACATAGCCACATACTTTCAAAATACACTCCTCAATTTCTTGTTTTTTATTACAGAAATTCTGGAGTGAGGTACTAACGGATGACGTTAAACAGAGGATTTCAACTCTGACCAGAACAACCATCTGCAGTGGCTTGCCACTGCAGATATTTATCGGAAACAGATATGGAAAAATATTTTGATATAGCCTGGGAATATATTTACGCTCTTATCCATAAAGGTATGGCAGTGCTTGATTATCTTCTCAGTTACCTGCACTTCCTGGGACCGCTCCCTGTCATATTTCTGCTGGCATGCATCACGGTTGCAGTTACAACCGTACTTAAAAAGTACATCAAAACAAAACGTGTGACAGCCCTGGAAAAAGATTTTCAATACTGGCTTGGAATTCGCGAAGAAGCCATGCAATGCGACGATAGGGAAAAGGGAAAAACTCTGGCCAAGAATATAGACCAGGCAAAGCTGAATAAGGCGTATTACGACTATTTTCTCGAAGGACTGCTGCTCGGTTTTATCACCTTTTACCTGCCGGTGATTTCCATGGCAGCGTATATCAATGAGGCATATCGAAGTGAGAGGCTCTTTGACCTCTTTGGCAGAGACTATGTCCTGAAATTCGGCAGCAGTGAACCTCTACTGTTCGGGGCACTCTTTTGCTATATTTTATCAATACTTTCCATTATTATCGGCCGATTTATCATCAAAATGTTTTTAAAAAAACATCGCAATAGACAGTATGCCATCAACACTCTCTCTACTGGAGAAAAAGGTCTTGGTATTTCATCATATTAAAGAATGAAAAATATTATCAACGTTAGCACTAAGGAGTAAAACATATGGACAAAAAAACAATGAACCTTGCCAGGGCAAGGATATATCAGTTCCTCTCCACCCTGTACAGAGACGAGATTCCCCTGGCATTGATAGAAAAAATGTCTAAGCCGGAGTTTCTTGACCCTGTCACCAAAATTGAAACCACAGATGCCCTTCAGGAGTTCTGCTCTGGACTTTCGCTCATGGGCGATATGATGAAATCAGGCAGCACGGGCGAAGTGTTCAATGAGGTACGTTATGACTATGCAGAACTTTTTCTCAACGCTGGAAAAGACCCTGCCTTCCCTTATCAATCCTGTTACCTGACCGGGGAACCGCTTGTAATGCAGGAGCCTGTTTTTAAAATGCGGGAGATCATGAATAAGGCCGGCCTGCATAAAAGCGAAGAGTATAAAGACCTTGACGACCATATTGCCGCAGAGCTTGAGCTTATGCGCTATTTTGCCCGGCAGGCAGCGGACAAAAGCATATCCCAGGATAGCGAATTTGAGTTCCTGAACGGTAACCTGCAGGAATGGGCAGAAAAATTCTCCAAGGTGCTCACCAACTCGGCAAAAACTTCATTTTACAGAGGAGTTGCAAAACTTACTGCAGGCTTTCTCAATAATGAAAAAAAATATGCCGAAGCATCTCTTTCCGGCCAGAGCATCGATCAGACATTTAGCTCCGCTCTGGGACTGATGGATGAGGCAATTTCCACCCTTGAACTGACAGAAAGCTATCTGACACTTGCAGAGGGTGCAGTTTCCCCTGAGGGTTCAGAGACAATCAAGTCTCACTGTTTTATATGTCTTGGCCTCTGTGGACAGGAAATCAAGGTTAAAGATAACATAATTACCGGCTGTAAAGGACTGAAGGGTGATCCGAAGGGCGGCGGCAGACTCTGTATCAAGGGAGCAAAAGCCCATCACAACACCTACTCCGCCTACAGGCTTAAAACTCCTCTTATTCGTGAAAATGGCAGATTCCGTAAAGCTGGATGGGATGAAGCTCTCGATATGACAGTAAAAAATCTAAACCGTGTCGATCCTTCAGAGGTAGGTTTTCATCGTGGCAATGACTGGAACAACTGGTGTCATGAAGCGGTAATGTCCGCCTATGGAACCCCCAACAAAGTCACCCACAGACAGATGTGTGATAACCCGGCACGTATGGCAAATGAAAAGAATTTCAGTGAAAAACGACCATGGATTGACTACGAAAACTCTGAATTTATTCTTCTCTTTGGCATTAATGAACTTGCCACATCAGCGGGCCAGCGTAAGGTTACCATGCTGAAGGCAGCAGTTAAAAGAGGCGCCAAGCTTGTGGTTGTCGATCCAAGACGCAGTGAAACAGCAAAAATTGCCTCCGAATGGATAGCAATAAAACCAGGGACTGATGGAGCCATGGCCATGGCCATGTGTTATGTCCTGGTTAAAGAGGGCTTTCTTGATAATAAATTTATTGAGAACTGGACCTACGGCTTTAATCGTTTCAAGAAACGTCTTCTGGGTGAAGAGGATGGTGTTCAACGTACCCCGGAATGGGCCGCCGAGATATGCGGCATTTCCGCCGGTACTATTGAAAGACTGGCCCATGAATTTGCCGCTGCTGCCCCGGCAGTTGGAGTAAACAGCTGGACGGGGGTAACCCAGGCGCCCAATACTTTTCATGCTACCCAGGCCCTCATTGCCCTTAACGCCCTGGTTGGGTCCTTTGACGCTCCGGGCGGTCCCTCTCTTATTCGAAAGTACAAGCTGGCATCCCCCTGGGCCGATGATCAGGCAAAGCCGCCAAACAACGCCCCGAAAACTAAACTGAATAAGGGTCGTGTCTGGAGCGGTTGGATTCCTGCCTATTTTGAGAAAGATGTGGATGAAGGTAAGCTGAAAGCAATGCTCTGCTATTTTGGCGACCCCGTCATGTCCTCCGGCAGTGAACCTTCCATCAGGCGTGCTGTTGAAAAACTTGAGTTTTCCTGCTCCATAGATTGTTACATGTCCAATACAACAGAACTGTGCGACGTGGTACTGCCTGACTGTACTTACCTGGAACAGAGCAGGGTGGTCGCGGACTGGATGTACGAATCCTTTATTTCACTCTTCCAGCGTGCCATTAAACCGATGTATGACTGCAAATCAATCGTTAGTATCTTTCAGGAAATTGCCAACAGGCTGGGCTTTGGAGAATTTTTCCCATGGAAAAATGAAGATGAATTTTTACAGAATCAGCTTCGTAATCAGCCTGTGAACCTGGAAGAACTCCGTAAGGTTGGCTACTATATCACCGATGAGCATGAATACTTTAAATACAAAGAGTGGGGTTCCATGAATCCACCCGCCGGTTACGGCTCATCAGGCAATACCACAACCGGAAAATATAACTTCATGAATCCGCTGGCCGAAGAAAATAACGTGGACGGTCTCCCTGACTATAAGGAACCGTGGGCTGAATGCGCTGAACTGAAGCCGGATGAAGATCACCCGATGATCCTTGGTTTTTTCCGGGTGCTGGAGCATGAACATACATCGACCTACTGGAATCCATCACTGATGAAGGCATACGGTACCAATCCGGTATGGGTCAATTATGTGGACGCTAAAAAACTTGGTATTGCCGACGGCGATGCTGTAAAGATCAGTTCACCCTGGTCTTCAGTGGAAGCTGTCGCCAAAGTAACCTGGGGTATTCGTGAAGGTGTCCTGGCTGCTGCCGGTGGTTTCGGTCATAAATATGGTCTGGAGGGAGATCCTAAATATCCCCAGTACGGCGGCTTTAATACCAGCATTCTGCTAAAGCCGAATATAACTTGTGAGTGGACAGCTACACCTCCACTCAAATATATTAAGACCAGGATCGAAAAAATCTGATCAGGCATAAGCTCAAACCATCCTGATGCCTCTTCAAAGGAGCATCTAACAGTACGGCATGGTTGGAAAGTTTTTCTCCAACCATGCCGCTGCAATCTATGGCCAATCGGGATTATTCCTGTCTGCTTCCCCACATCATCAGTCATCTCAACTTCTGAAAATTACAGATCCAGAATATTCCGTGCGTTGATGGTGGTCTGTGCAGCTATCTCTTCTTCTGACTCGGAACGAAGAGAAGCCAGAACTCCAAGAATTTCCACCAGATATTCAGGACTGTTTGCATATCCCCTGCGGCCCGCGAGGGGAATATCCGGGGCATCTGTCTCCAGAACAATACTGTCAAGAGGCAGTTCAGCCGAAAGTTTTCTGATCCGTCTTGCCCGGTCATAGGTCAAGGTACCCCCGTAACCAAACTTGAATCCAAACTCCATATAACAGTCCGCCTGCTGCCTGCTGCCGTTGAAGGCATGGACAATACCGCCTTTGCTGAAATGACTGCGTCTGAGAGCGGCAAGGACCTGGTCATGGGCCTTGCGAACATGGAGAAGTACAGGAAGATCCTCCTCAGCTGCAATGTCAAGCTGCTGCTGAAAAAGCTTCAGCTGCGAGTTGTAGTTCTCCATTCCCCCCTGAAAATCCAGCCCAATCTCTCCAATGGCAACCGGGGTCTGCCGCCTGATCAGATGTTGCAGTTCAGCCAAATCTCCCGGTTGATGACGGTCAAGATAGATCGGATGCAGACCCAGGGCCGGATGCAGACAGGGCCTTCCGGTACAGAGTTTTAAAATCCCGTGCCAGCCGGATGCAATAAACCCGGGAATGACAAAATCAGTGACCCCGCCTTCCCTGCTGCGGCCGAGAATCCCGTCAAGATCATCATGAAAGTGTTCCAGATCCAGATGGCAATGGGTATCGATAATTTCAACTGGTTCCATTTTCTCCATCATAACCCTACTATACACTTTTTCACATTGACCCCTGAACAAAAAATGGCTACGCTTCAAACAGATAGACAATGACAACAAAACAGGGCAGGACAATGAGACTTAACAGCGATCACTTTCTGCAATGGTTCAGACATGTTTCTCCATATATTCACGATCACAGAGGTAAAACCTTTGTCATCATGATACCAGGGGACTGCTTTGTGCAACCGAGTTTCAACAACATTGTATGTGATATTACCACATTACACTCACTCGGTGTGCGCCTTGTGGTTGTCCATGGTGCACGACTGCAGATAGAGCAGCAACTGAAAGCAGCAGCCGTCCAGTCCCGATTCCATAGAGGGTCGCGGATTACCGAAAGAGACCACCTGAGTCATATCCTCAGGGCTGTGGGTGCAGCACGTTTCCAGCTGGAAGCTCTTTTTTCCAGCGGTCTTCCCGACTCACCCATGTCCGGCGCCAAGGTTAAAATTCGCAGCGGTAATTTTATCACGGCCAAACCTCAGGGCATCATAGAAGGTGTTGATCACCAGATGACCGGCAAGGTACGAAACGTTGATTCCCGGGCTATTCTGGAAATTTCGGAAAGAGGAGGGCTGCCTCTGCTCTCCCCCCTTGGATACTCCATCACCGGAGAAGTTTTCAATCTCTCATTTGCCGATGTCGGTGTAAGCGTTGCCTCCGCTATAAAGGCCGACAAAGTTCTTATCTTTAATGACGATGGACCCATTCAGGACAAAGACAACTCTATTTTTCGCCAGCTGACTCTTTCCGAGTGCAGACTTTTTCTGCAGGAGAAACAGCAGCACGCCCCGTCCAGCTCCTATTTTTCACTGCGTTCCTGCTTTGCGGCATGTAAACATGGGGTACCCCGGGCACATATCATCTCCTCGAAAGAAGATGGGTCTCTTTTAAGGGAACTCTTTACCCGTGATGGTACCGGCACCATGATCTACAATGACAGCTACGAAACCATTCGTGCCGCACAGTTAGAGGATGTGGTCGGTATCCTCAACCTGATAGCACCACTTGAGCAAAAGGGTATTCTGGTAAAACGTTCCCGGGAGCTGCTGGAAAACGAAATTACATACTTTACGGTAATGGAGAAAGATAACCTTATCATCGGCTGTGCTGCACTCTACCCCATCCCCGACTCCAGAGCAGGAGAACTGGCCTGTGTCGCCATTCTCAAAGAATATCAGAAAGATGGCCGAGCTCAAAAACTGCTCACCCATATTGAGAAAAAGGGTGCAGAGCTCGGCATGAAGGAAATTTACGCACTCACAACCCGAACTGCGCACTGGTTTCTTGAACAAAGTTTTACAGAGTCCACGGTGGAGCAGATGCCACCAAACCGCAAGGCACTGTATAATTATCAGCGCAACTCCAAAATATTTATTAAAACACTGTAGTTATACTCCACAAAATTGATAAATGTTACCGCTGCTATAATAGAAAAAAACGGCCTGATACTCGCCGCCAGGAAAAGGAAAGGACTCCACCTGGCGGGTTGCTGGGAGTTTCCCGGCGGCAAACTGGAACAGGGTGAAACTCCGGAAGAATGTCTGCAGCGTGAGCTCGAGGAAGAATTTTCAATCTGTTGTGAAATCGGCTCCTTTCTCGGGGAGTCAATCTACAGCTACGACGACAAAGTAATCCGCCTTCTCGGCTATCATGCCACTCATACCTGCGGCTCCTTCCAGCTTACGGATCACGACAAAATCCGCTGGCTCTCTACTGATGAACTGGATACTCTCCAGTGGGCTCCTGCCGACATTCCCCTTATGCTGAAAGTCAGGAACAAAGCTATTACTGAAAAGAACCTGCTCTTCTACCAGCTGAATGGTGACAGCTATATCAAAAAAACCATGCACCTTGACATGGAAGAGATCAGGGCCAGATTTATCAGCCTGATCCCCGCATATGGTCATATTCTCGACCTGGGCTGTGGTTCCGGCCGTGACAGCCGCGCATTCCTGGCTCATGGTTTTAAGATCACTGCAACCGACGCATCTGCAAAGATTGCCGCTATAACCGGCAAATTTCTGGGACAGCAGGTCCGGATAGAAAAAGCACAGAAACTCTGCGCCAGAGAGAAATATGACGGGATATGGGCATCGGCCTCCCTTCTCCATATTCCAGTGTCAGAAATAGAAAGTACATTCAATGCAATCAGCACCGCCCTTAAACCAGAGGGGATCTGGTATATGTCTTTTAAAAAAGGTGCAGGGGAGCGATGGGATGAGCACGGTCGCTTTTTCAGTGACTACTCCATACAGACATTACGCCGACTTCTCAACAAATCAGACCGGGTTGAAATAGTGGATATCTACGAAAAAACAGCCGCCGGATCTTATGGAGATGAATGCTGGCTGAACGTTTTCCTGAAAAAAAGTGGGCGCAAAAGAGAGCAGGATTGGACAGATTACAGACGAAGGTAAAAAGCCAGGGATCTGTTGGAATCCCCCCGATCAACAAATTCACAACCAACTACATTTTTATAAGCATAGCGAACCAGGGCATGCTTTTTTATCTGACTCCGCTTTTTATCATCAAGTCGAAAATCCAGATCAAGAATTGATCCAGGCCCAAGGCGATTCAAACCGATTACCCGATACTGCAACCCTCCTGCAGAAATATTAGTAATCTGCATCACCCCCTTGCACTGGTCATACTGGTAGAGTGTTTCGTAGGTACCGGACAGACTGACAGATTTACGATGATGACGGCGATAATTGAGAAGAACCCTGAAAACTGTTTTGCAGCGGCAGCGAACATTGAGAACATGTTTTTCATACCTGCGGCCGGCAACCGAAGCCCTTTTCAATCTGTCGCAAACCGGGCAGGTGATGGTAGTTGTGCCATCAGTAAGCACATGACTGGTAACAGTTTGCATAGGAGCAGATTAGTACCTTACTCCAGAACCTCTGTAACAAAAAACAAGAAATTGAGGAGTGTACTTTGAAATTATGTGCTTATGTATATGGCACCATGGTACTTATACCCCCTTGTGGGGTGTTAACAGGTGATTTACTCGTAAAAATATCGGACCGCAGCCTGGATACTTCAACCCGGTAAAGGTAAATCCGATATCCCGTTACAGCAACTGTTCAGCGTCGATACCGGTACTTGAGACTTCTCCTGTTCTTTTTTCTCGCTGCAAAAAAGATCAGCAGAGCGCACAGAACAAAACCAACGACAACGCCCAGAAAAAATTTTGACCAGCCCCCTCCATCGGTCGGAGAGACCACATTTTCGGGCTGCATGGCCGGAGTTGCAGCAACCTTAACCTCAGAGGAAGAAGAATCTATTGGTTTTTGTATCGATTTCGTCTTAGCAGCCGCCACAACCGGCTCAGATTTTGCCGGAACCATTGAAAACCCCTTTGCCAGCAGCTGAGTTGCCCGGGCATCACGAACCTTGCGATCCTTACTGCCCATAACAATAGCGATAATACGATTACCGCCTCTTTTCGCAGTAGCGGCAATGGAGAACCCGGCAGCAGTAAAATAACCGGTCTTAAATCCATCGCAGCCATCCACATTTTCAAGCAGGTGGTTATGATTACGCATAACAAACTGACCCTGCCGAAAATCCCTTACCCTGGTACCGGTATACTTAAATACTTTCGGATGTCTGACCAGTTCACGGCATAAAATGCCAAAATCCCTGGCGGTAGTAACATCAACTTTCTGCCCCGCTCCGGGGGGAAGACCATGCACCGAATGGAAATGACTGTTTTTCATTCCCAGCTCTCCGGCCTTCTGGTTCATCAGGGCCACAAAACTCTCCTTTGACCCGGCAACATGGGTTGCCAAAGCAACAGCTGCATCATTAGCCGATTGAACCATCAGGGCATACAACAGTTCTTCCACGGAGAACTGCTCTTTAGGGTCAAGATATACCTGGGATCCCCCCATCCTGGAGGCTTCCCTGGTTACCTGGACCATATCACTCAACTGCAGGGTGCCTTTCTCTACCCGGTCGAGCACAACATAGAGGACCATCAATTTCAAGACGGAAGCAGGGTAAACAGTGGCATCAGCGTTCTCAGCAAAGAGGACTTCTCCAGTCTCCGCATTTAACATAATGGCAGAGGCATAAGGATCTCTGGCAATTTTTTTAACCGGTGCACGGCCAGCCCAGGTAATCTGAACGGCCAGAAAAACAATAAGTATACTGATGATAAATTGTTTCATATATTTGTAATAGAAGAAATAAAAAGCAGCTGGTGAAAGAACCTGCATACAAAAAAACCACAGGACACCAATAAGACTATATGGATTTACGTCTGGTAAACGGTATAACAGTTACAAAACAGCAGGTTCGAAGTCAAGGGTTTTCCACTTTCAGAGACCCAGCAGGGAAAGCCAGAATACATAAGTAAAAATAGATAAAAGTGTCGTTGTAACGATGGTACCACTGGTGGAATCGACATCACCGCCCATGGTAGAGGCCAGTATATAATTAACAGTGGCGGACGGTGAAGCAGCCATAACAACGAGAACCTTGGCCATTGTATCAATGGGTTGTTTAAAGAGCGATAATAGAATTAATACCAGGCTCGGCATTATAAGCAGTTTGAACCCTGAACTGAGGAAAATTATTAAGATATTCCCCTTCAACTGACGGAGAGAGAGAGAACCACCTATACAAAACAGTGCCAGGGGCAGAGTAACACCGCTAACAATAATCAGGGTCCGGTTGACAAACTGGGGGAAAACAATATTGCTATAGGAGGCGGCAAGTCCAAAAAAACAGGCAACAGCGAGGGGATTCAACAGGGTGTTTTTAATAAACACCGAAACCGAACTGCGCCCGCTGAAAATACCCAGACTGACCACCGAAAGCAGATTAACCAGAGGGACCAGGAAGGCCATAAAGACACTGGCATAGAGTAACCCGGAATCACCAAATGCATAGTAACTCACCGGCAGAACAGTACAACGGCCGCCATGATCAGCAACAGCGGAATATTCAGAATATGGTGAATGGAGGCGCCTGCAATTTTATGAAAAAGCAGGGCAGGAAGACAGACATTGAAAATAAGACGGTTGGCCGCTTTTATAAAGGGAGGATCAATCAACCTGGAAAGCTGTAAACCTTTTCCCAGGAAAACGACCAAAAATACCGGTAACACAATGAAAACAATATCTTGCATACTGTTGTCTTGAATGATTATACTCTATGTCGGCTTTGTGAAAGTTCGCTTTCCCGCACGAAGGACAAAAGATACCAGATATGACTATCAAGTGTTATCAAAAAAACTGAAAAACGGAAAAAGAAAAACCACCATGGATATTTCAAAAAAAGATCTGGATGATCTAAAATATGCTAAATCTCTCCTCGAGCATCCTGGCCTTGCAGCAAAAATCACCAGCCACCTGGGAGCTCCTATAGAAAAAGGTTTTGATTTTCTACCAAAAGGCTGGCATAACATAGTCTCCTCAAGCAGCCGAAAGGCGCTGGAAGTTGCTGCCAATTCTGCAATTCTGACAATGAAAAAGTCAGCAAAACCGAATGCCGCCAACACCTTTCACAAGATTATGGCCGCCGGTTCGGGTGCTGCGGGAGGGTTTCTCGGCCTGCCGGCGCTTCCACTGGAACTGCCGGTGTCAACAACTATCATGCTGCGCTCCATTGCAGATATCGCCAGAAGCGAAAACCAGCTGATCTCGGATCCCAAAATAAAAATGGCATGCATAGAAGTTTTTGCTCTGGGCGGGCCTGGCAAAAACGACGATGCTGCAGAAACAGGATACTTTGCCATTCGTGCAGGATTAGCCAAATCAGTCACCGATGCTGCAAAATATATTGCGGAGAAAGGGTTAAGCCAGAAAAGCTCCCCCGCTCTTATCAAACTCATCAGCCAGATTTCCTCCCGGTTTGGCATTCAGGTTTCTGAAAAGATGGCTGCACAGGCCATTCCGGTAATCGGTGCGGTCGGCGGTGCGATTATCAACACCCTGTTTATTGACCATTTTCAGGCCATGGCCCGCGGCCATTTTATCATTTTACGACTCGAGAAAAAATATACATTTAATGCCATAAAACAGGCATATGAATCATTATAGAAACTGCACACACTCACTTTTTCCTCCGGAGAAACAAAATGCGCTGGAAACAATTCTTCACTCCTGCAAAATCCATAAACAGTACGGAGGCGAAACAACTCCTGCAGAATCACGAGCTGACGGACATCCAGATCCTCGATGTACGTCAGGATGCAGAGTACCAGGCTGGCCATATTGCAGGTGCCGTCCTTATCCCTCTGCCCCGGCTTTCCGACTCTTTTGATCTGCTGGCAAAAGATAAACCATTGCTCGTCTACTGAGCTTCCGGAGGCAGGAGCCGCGTTGCGGTTCAACAACTTGCAGGAAACGGTTTTACTCAAGCTGTCAATCTCTCGGGCGGCTTCAAAGCCTGGACAGGTCAAAGCGCATTTAACAGAGAAACGGACGGACTTGAACTATTCACCAGCCTTTCCAGTCCGGCAGAGGTCCTGATGATGGCCTACTCCCTGGAAGAAGGGCTGCAGGATTTTTACAATATCATGGTGTCTAAAGCTGAATCAGAGGATGTAATAGCCCTGTTCACCCAGCTGGCAGCCATCGAAGATCTGCACAAAGACCGTCTCTTCATAGAGTATACCCGAATCACAGGGAATGATGACAGAAAAGCCTTCCATGAGAAAATGCAGAAACAGGTATTGGAAGGCGGCCTCACCACCGAAGAATATCTGGCCAGATTCAACACCGACCTTACCCGCATTGACGAGGTTATCGGTATGGCCATGTCCATTGAAGGTCAGGCCCTTGACCTCTACAGCAGAGCGGCACAACGTGCAGCTGAAACCGAAAATATGCAAATATTGATCAAAATAGCTGCTGAAGAAAAAACTCATCTGGAAAAACTGGGCGAGCTGATGGATTCTGTTATGGGAGAACACGATGGCTAAAAAACTTCTTCTGGCCGGTGGCGGCCATGCCCATATGATGCTGCTGGCAAAAATCGGCGACCTGACAACGGAAGGCCATGAGGTGACTGTGGTACAGCCTTCCAACTACCATTACTATTCAGGTATGGGGCCGGGGATGCTTAGCGGCTTCTACACTGCCGACGATATCCGTTTCAGTACCCGTTTCGTGGTGGAACGACAGGGGGGGAAATTTATCAGGGATAAAGTTATCCGAATCGATGCGGCCAGCCGGTCTGTCGAGCTTGAATCAGGGATTCGGCAGGAATATGATGTATTATCCTGTAATACCGGAAGCTTCATCCCGTTCGATAATATCGCGGGAGACAATGATACTGTCTTCAGCGCCAAACCTATTGAGCGACTACTTGAGGCCCAGAAAAAAATTGTTGCCGCCTGCAGTAAACCTTCTCTCACAATCAGTATAGTCGGGGGCGGTGCCGCTGCTGCAGAGATTGCAGGCAATGTGTACCATCTTGCGACAGAAAATGGCTGCCCCGATATCAAGGTCAACATCTTTGCCGGCAGTAAGCTGATGAAAAATGCTTCACCTGTGATACAGCGCATAGTGAGAAACTATTTTGAGAAACTCCATATCCAGATAGATGAATCCGGCCATGTGGAACGAGTCGAAAACTCCACGATAATTATGGAAAACGGCCAGAGTCACACTGCGGATTTCATTTTCCTGGCGACAGGAGTAAAACCATCTCCTCTCTTTACCGCCTCAAATCTTTCGACCGGACCGGATGGAGGGTTGCTGGTAAACGAATATCTCCAGTGCCGGGACCATCCTGAAATCTTTGGCGGCGGCGACTGTATCTATTATCAGCCCCGCCCCCTTGAAAAAGTCGGAGTCTATGCTGTTCGTGAAAATCCGGTTCTGCTGAACAATGTAATAGCAAGTCTGAAGGGTGGAATGCTGCAGCCATTTGATCCCGGCGGTAATTTCCTGGCCATTTTCAATCTGGGTGGTGAATATGGAGCCCTGCAGAAGGGATTTCTCTCCTGGGGAGGAAAACTCTCCTTTACCGTGAAGGATTATATCGACAGGAAATTTATGAAAAAATTCCATGGTATGGAAAAAGAGTAGCAGCGGAGTAATCTGATACCGGCAAGTTTCTGTCATAAAAAACAGGGGCAGGACAGTGGTGATAAAGAAAAAGCCGGCAGGCAAACAGGTGAAATAGGCAACATAATTACTCAAAAATCATATCTATATCAATCTCTCCGCCCCCACTGCTTTTGGTGGTGAGGTTGGGATACCGTTTGCGAAACATGCCTATCATCTTTTTATTCTCCGCAAGTGTGGTAGCAACAAAGCCTTTGTAACCATTCTCCCGGGCAATGGTCTCAAGGGTCTGCAGGAGATTACTGCCTATCCCCAGCCCATGCAGTTCCTCCTTGACCAGAAAAGCGACCTCGGCCCTCTCCTTATCGTACTCCGAATAGGAACCGATGGCCACAATCTGCTTGCTCCTGCCAACCTGTCGGAAACCAATGATACTCATATTCCTGCGGTAATCGACACTGGACCACTGCTTTTGCAGCATCTCCCTGCTAAACACCCTTCTCTTATAAAAATATCTGTCGTAAACCGTCTTCTCTTGAAGAGAATAGAAAAAATGCCTCGCCTCAAACTCGTCAGAGGGAAGCAGAGGACGAAACTCAATCGTTTTTCCGGAGGAAAACGTAACAGTATTCTTATAATCATCAAGGAACATCAGGTCTTCTGTTGTGGGAGGCAACTGATCCCCAAAAATATAACGCCGTTTTTTTGCCTCCTCAATCAAGGACTGCCTGAATTTGGGGTGGGCGATCTGGGCAAGTTCGATAACTCTCTGGTAAATGCTCTTTCTTCTCAGTTCCGCAATTCCATATTCCGTCACCACAATATCAATATCACCACGAGTGGTGGCAACACCGGCACCTTCACTGAGATGAGCCACAATCCTGGAGACCTTGCCATCCTTGGCGGTAGAGGGAATAACAATGATGGAGAAACCACCTTTGGACATGGAACTTCCCCGTATAAAATCAACCTGATCTCCAATACCGCTGTAAAAGAGATACCCTTTGGAGTCACTGCAGATCTGGCCCGTAAGATCCACTTCAAGGGCTGAACTGATGGAAATAAAATTGTCGTTTCTGGCAATCACATTGGGGTCATTAACAAACTCAGAGGATCTAAAATAGAACATGGGATTGTTGTCGACATAATCATAGAGTTCTCTGGACCCCATGCATAACGATGCCACCACCCTGCCGGGAAGATATGTTTTTTTCCTGTTGGTTACCACTTTTTTCTTAAACAGAGGCAGTAGCCCGTCTGTCAAAACCTGGGTATGTATACCGAGATCCTTTTTATCCGAGAGATAGGAAACCACAGCATCAGGCAGATGACCAAAGCCGATCTGAAGAGTAGCACCATCGTCAACCAGCTGCCGGACATAATGACCAATCCTCTTGATCACCTCCTGATTTTTGACTCCAGGCAGAGACTCAAGGAGAGGTTCCCCGTGGACAACCAGGTAATCAAGTTCATCCAAATGAACCAGACTGTCCCCCCATGTCCTCGGCATTTCCGGGTTTACCTGGGCAATAACCATTTTGGCATTCTGCATGCCTGAAAGGGTTATATCTACGGAAATACCCAGGCTGCAGAACCCGAACCGGTCCGGAGGACTCACCTGGATCAAGGCCACATCAAGGCCGATCTCTTTTGAGGTAAAAAGCTCCGGAATCTGTGAGAGATAAACCGGGATATAGTCGATCTTCCCTTCAAATGCGGCCTGACGCATAAAATAACTGATAAAAAAAAGCTTCAGCGAGAACCGTTCAAGAAAATCTTCGTCATCCATATACCGGGCAAAAGTCAGGGAGAGCATCTGGTAAATGACCGCATCCTGAATCAGTCGGTTATCCACCATGGCCCTGATCAGGCTCTGAGGTTCACCACAGCCTGTTCCTATAAATATCCTGCTGCCGTTTTTTATATGCTTAACTCCCTCTTCGGGAGTCGCAAGTTTTTCGGGACAATATTGATTTAAATCCATTACTCCCTCCCAGATTGATACAGCATATTCAAAATCCCTGTACTTCCACAACCGGATTCGACTCCGATGAAAAAGCACTTAATTTATCTTGATTATCATTCAAGATGACCTCGTAAAAAGGTCATTCGAAGTTTTAGCTGGCCAAGTCAAAAGTTCGATATTTAACAGCTTCCTGCAACCCCTGCTGCCAGCTAAATCAGAAGAAGGGTACTTGCTGGTAACTGAGTTTGAGTGATAATCAAGTAATTTATTAACCTTATTAACTTCATCCTGATGCATGCAAATCTCCACGGGCCAGAGAGGCAAAAATACCAACAATACAAAGAGCGCTGAAAACAGAAAAAGTCCGACAGATACTTTGTAAGAGCAGTGGATACAGATCAGGAAGAATAGCACGTTCACCCATAAAAACAGAGAGTATCAGGGTAGCAATTCCCATGGAAAGGACCTGTCCAAGGACACGCATCGTTCCTGATGAGCCTGCGGCAATACCCAGATAACGGGGTTCCACTGATCCCATAATTGCGTTCATATTGGGAGAGGAGAACAGGGCAAAGCCAAAACCAAGAAACAATAGAACCCCTGCAATAGTATACACTGAGGTGTCCAGCCCGAGAAAGCTGAAATAAAAAAGTCCGCCGAAAGTAATTGCCATGCCAATGGAAGAAATTATCCGGGGTTCAATACGATCCGACATGCGACCGGCCAGAGGTGAAAAAAGAGCCATGGTAACCGGCTGTGCTATAAGCACAATACCGGTCATCCTTGGATCCAGCCCTTTAATGTACTGCAGGTAGAAACTGAGTAAAAATGTCAGTCCAAAAGTGGCGCTGTAGTGAATGAGGGCCGCAGCATTGGAAAGAGCGAATACCCTGTTGGAAATAAAAAGATTGACCTGAAACAGTGGCTCTCTGATTTTTCTCTGGCGGTAGACAAAAGCTGCCAGACCAGCACACCCGGCCACAAGCAGCAACAGCCCCATTCTCTGCTTCAAAGTGGAAAACCCGTAAATAAGAGAGACAAGTGATGGAATATAGAGAAGGGCTCCAAACCAGTCATAGCTTTCACCCGCAGCATCCGCCCACTCTCCCTTGAGAAACAGTACAATCAGCAGGGGCGGTATAACGCCAAGAAAAAAAATCACCACAAACAAACTTCTCCAGCCGAAATAATGGGTGAGCAGTCCACCAAGAAAAGGACCGGTCAACAGACCTATATAGACAGCTGTAACAGCCAGGCCAAGAACCTTGCCCCGCTGGTGTGGCGGGAATACCGAGGTCAAAATGGCCATACCGGTACTGAATATCATCCCTCCCCCAAACCCCTGCAGTACCCTGAACAGAAGAAGAAAAAAAACATTCGGAGACAACGCACAGAGTAACGAACTCAGAGAAAAGAGCAAAAAGCCCAACCCCAGAATTTTTTTCCGTCCCACGATATCAGCAAACCTCCCCATGGGAACAAGAGAGACACCGGCGGCTAGAAGGTATGAGGTGGCCACCCAACTGAGCAGAACGGCATTGATACCCTGATCGAGAAATCCCTCTTCAATGGCAGGCAGGGCCACATTGACAGAGGATATCATAAACGGCGTTATGAATGAACTGATCGTCGCCACGGTCAGGGCAGATCGCTGGACGGTATTCATGGCAGTCTTTCACTTTTATTCATAATGCGCAGATCCAAAATTTCGGTTTCAAGCTAACTCCCTGATACTTTCCAACTTAACAGACCACAAACATAGACCAAAAACAACTCGCTATTTTATGCTGCAAAAATCACCGTAATTACCGCTGACTTTTGCTGATGACCTTCTTCAACGCAGTTTTCCACCTGATTCCAGAATCTGCTGCCATATAATGGCCACCCGGACCTGCTCTCCGACCAATGCAAAAGAGAGGTAATGACCTGAAAGAAAGAGAGCCAATGGAGTGTTACCATCTTGAATTTCATCTACGAATCCCCTATAATGCTGCCATATAACCAACCACTCCTCCATCAACCTCTTCCTATCGGAGAAACCCCATGCCAGATAATCTCATTGAGCGAACACCCTCCGCCTACAGCTATCCCCTGCTTATAAAAAACCTGCTTTATGCGCCGGTGGTTGACGCTCCCGAACAGGAAATTGTCTACCGGGACCTGCTTCGCTTCAGCTACAGTGAGTTGCGCCAGCGCATCTGCAGACTTGCCAACGCTCTGACAAAACTCGGGGTCCAGCCCGGAGATACCGTGGCGGTAATGGACTGGGACAGTCACCGCTATCTGGAATGCTTTTTTGCAGTACCGATGATCGGCGCTGTTCTGCATACTGTCAACGTCCGCCTGCCGCCGGAACAGATTGTCTACACCATTGATCATGCCGAAGATGACTTTATTTTTGTCAACAGCGAATTTCTGCCGATCCTTGAACAGATTAAAGGCAGGATTACTGCGGTAAAAGGCTTTATTCTGCTGACCGATGAAACAGATCAGCAGGAGCCCACCCTCCCTCTCGCAGGAGAGTACGAGTCGCTCCTGGCATCGTCCTCCACTGAGTTTGATTTTCCCGACTTTGATGAGAACACCAGGGCCACTACCTTCTACACCACGGGCACCACAGGAATGCCGAAAGGGGTCTACTTCAGCCACCGCCAACTGGTGCTGCACACCTTCGGTGCTCTTGCCGCCCTGGGTACGCCAACAATTCAGGGACGGTTTCATCAGCAGGATGTGTACATGCCTATCACCCCGATGTTCCATGTCCATGCGTGGGGGCTTCCCTATATTGCCACCACACTGGGAGTAAAGCAGGTCTACCCCGGAAAATATGCTCCAGCCACGCTTCTCCAGCTTATTGATACCGAGGGTGTCACCTTCTCACATTGTGTTCCGACAATAATGCATATGCTGATGAGTACTCCTGAATTTTCAGACACTGATCTCTCCCGCTGGAAAGTTATAATCGGCGGTGCCGCCCTGCCCAGAAAAATGTGCAAGACAGCACTGGCTAAAGGAATAGATATTTTCACCGGATACGGCATGTCCGAAACCTGCCCTGTCCTCACCCTGGCTCATACCGGCAATGAAGAACTCGATGAAGAGGCTGAAATTGAGCGACGCTGCAAGACGGGACGGCCATTGCCCCTGGTCGAGTTGAAGGTGGTAGATGAAAAAATGGAGGAGATAAAGCCGGACGGCGAGCAGGTTGGCGAGATTGTGGTGCGTGCTCCATGGCTCACCCAAGGTTATCTGAAAGACAGAAATAACTCGGAGAACCTCTGGCTGGGAGGGTATCTGCATACCGGTGATGTTGCCAATATGGATCATGACAGCTATGTCAGCATCACGGACCGGATGAAAGATGTGATCAAGGTTGGTGGAGAGTGGCTCTCCTCACTGGAACTTGAAGACGTTATCAATCAGCACCCCGCAGTGGCTGAAGTTGCTGTAATTGGCATGGATGATCCAAAATGGGGAGAACGTCCCCTTGCTCTGGTCATGCTCAAAGAAGGGTCCGGACAACTTGATGAGAAAGAACTGGTCGACCATGTCAGGGATTTTATCGACAAAGGGATTCTCACCAGGCTGGCCTTACGGCTGAACATCCGTATGGTCGATATTATCGAGAAAACAAGTGTTGGAAAAATAGACAAAAAATTACTCAGGAAAAAACATCTCTAACACTCCATTTATATTCAGTTACCAGATGTAGCTACTCGTCTTTTTTCCCATCATTTCAATCTCGTAAATCTGACGGGCAGCTGCTGAACCTATACCGTAACAGACATGCAGAGGAAGCAGATGTTCCTCCCTGGGATGGCAATATCTAGCGGCTGGAGCACTCTCCCATTCTTCCAGTATCCGTGCTCTCTCCTTTTCGCTCAGCTGTTCATCAGAAAGGGTATCGATCAGCCATTTCTCAAACGATTCATTCCGCATCTGCGCCTCCTCCGAGGGTTCTTCATGAAAGGCCCGGAGATTATGAAATGAGGCTCCGGAACCAATTATCAGCAGATTCTCTTCACGCAGGGCTGACAGCGCCCTGCCGATTCTGATATGCTCTGCGGGATTCAAACTGTTAACAAGAGAGAGTTGAACACAGGGAATCGTCGCCTCGGGATACATTATTTTCAGGGGCACAAAAACACCGTGATCAAATCCGCGCTGATCATCATAACCCGCCTCTATACCATCTTGTTCCAGCAGCCCTACAACAGCATCCGCAAGAGATGGATCTCCCGGCGCAGGATAGGTTATCCTGTAGGACTCTTCGGGAAACCCATAATAATCATAGAAAAGAGGAGGTGCTGTTCCGCTGTTTACTGTCGGCAGCTCCTCCTCCCAGTGACCGCTGATCACCAGGATTGCCGAAGGTTTCACCAGAAAGGATGGAATCTTTGTCAGAAAGTCGATCAAATCTCTGTGACGGGGATCTCCAAGCAGAGGCCAGGGCCCACCGCCATGGGGAATATATATTACTGATCCAACCCGACCTTCACCTCTTTTCACTGCTCTATCGAAAATTTTTCTCATTTTTAAACCTCCAACTATTTTGTAACACCGCCGATATCACTATATTCGTCATCTTAACTCAAATATAGTTAACCATTTTTCTTGGAATTGTTAATTAACTACAATGAGTGCGCTGTGAAATTATTTTTAAGAAAAAGCTGCAACAGAGATGGAACGGTATGGCTCTTGACAAAAATGATATAAAAATAGTAACTATTCAGCAGCACTCCAACTACGTCCATTTTGACTTTCTCGAATAGCACTCGTATACTTCGAAATCCTAAATAAACGAATTTGAAGCACTGCTAAACAGTTATGGTGCGGTGGTTTAGCCAATATTGGGGTACCACCTGAACAGTTACTAAAAATATTAAATATCCTCCAGGAAAACGTCCGCATAACAAATTCAAAACTCGCCGCAGAGATTGGTATTTCACCGCCGGCAATGCTGGAGCTGGTCAACCGGCTCGAGTCATCCGGTGTAATCA